>JAAYOK010000035.1 GCA_012520355.1 Bacillota bacterium
ACAGAGTTAAAGATGGCCACAATCATAAAGGGAATCAGCATATAGGCCGTACCAATCAGGGTCGTTCCAAACTTATACATCATAGGTAAGGGACGTTCAATGATGCCTAGCCCGAGGAGCACATTGTTGACGATCCCGGAATTGCCCAGTAAAATCATCCAGCCATAGGTTCTGAGCAGACTAGAGATCCAAAACGGTAGCATAATTAGTCCAATGGATAGCGCCCGCCGCTTGGGCCCTAAATTGGCCGTGAAGTACGCTACGGGGTAGCCAATCAGCATGGTCACAAAACCTGTGAGAAAGGCTAGTAAGAGCGAGTTAAGGAAAACCCTTAAGTAAATGGGGCTAAATACCCTCTGATAGTTTTGCCAAGTGAACTGAAAGACAATGGTCCCAAGAGAGTCTCTGGACAAAAAGCTGAGCACAAAAACAAAGACGAGGGGAATTCCTACCAAAAGACCAATCCAAACGAGAATTGGTACGGCTAAAATATTCCGCTTCAACGTCTGCATGCTAAACCTCTCCTTTGATCCTAGAATCTTCGAGAGGAAGCAAAATTGCTCCATGCTCTTCCCAAACTATATATACCGAATCGCCTTCCTGGCACTCGCAATCGGTTTGTTGATACTCCACAACGGTGATGACCTTCTCGCCCACCTGAATCTGGATGCGAATCTGGGATCCGGCATAATGCACCGACAGAACCTGGCCACGCAAGGCGTTAGGAACTTCACTGCAGGAGACACGCATTTTGTCCATATGAATCGCTAGAATGGCATGTTCACCGCTAACCAGATGATGCTGCCTGGAACTTCTGACCTCCACCACATCGTCGCCTACTTGGACGCGGGAGGATGTGGGTCCGACGTCCAGCACTTGCACCTCCATAATATTGCGATCACCAATAAATGTGGTGACGAAATAATTCGCAGGGTTGTTGTAGATCTCCCTCGGGCTACCCAACTGCTGAACTTCACCCTGATCCATGACCACGATTCGGTCTGACATGTTCAGAGCTTCCTCTTGGTCGTGGGTGACATAGACAAAGGTGGTCCCTGTCTTTCTCTGCAATTGAGCTAGTTCAGTCTGCATATGCTTCCTCAGCTTGAGATCTAAAGCGCCGAGGGGCTCATCGAGGAGCAGAATCAATGGTTCGTTAATTAAAGCCCTGGCGATAGCGATCCGTTGCCTTTGACCACCGGATAATTGGTGGGGCATGCGGCTTTCATAACCACGCATCTGGACCAGCTCTAAGACGTTACGAACCCTGTCCTTCAACTCCCCTTCTTTCATGGACTTCTTCACCCTTGGTCCATAGGCGATGTTGTCATACACATTGAGGTGAGGAAAAAGTGCGTAGTTTTGAAACACAGTATTCACGTTGCGCTTGTTAGGAGCAATACCCTTAATGGAACCACCACCGAGCAAAATATCCCCAGAATGGACATGTTCCAAGCCGGCAATGCACCTTAAAAGGGTTGTCTTACCGCAGCCAGATGGTCCGAGCAAAGTTAAGAACTCCCCTTGTTCAATATCAAAGGAGATATCCTTCAACACATGAAAATCACCGAAGAATTTGTTAATGTTAACTAGAGAAAGTAATGGCTGTTTCACTTAAAGCCCCTTTCCAAGCTTACGCAACAATAATGGTATTAAAATCAGTATAGTTTAATCAGTACTATATGTCAAAGCATCTATGCCAGCTTACTATGGATAGGCGGCAAGAATTGGCTTTGCCCTCTCAAGACCAAAGCACTATAATGGACATAATTACTATTGTTATAGTTGGAGGTTGACCATGAATAAGGCAATTACAATTGGTCTGATTGGCTTAATGATCCTCTTAGGACTTCAGGCAACCAAAGAAGCCCCTGGAGTAGAGTTGGTGGAATATTTGAGTTTTACGGGTACCATCACAGACCTTAGAGATGGGGAAATCCTAGTCAGGGATGACCAGAACGAAGAAAACGAAATGATCTTCGTCTTGACGGAAGAAACACTACTCTTGGATGAAAGTGAGCAAGCAAAGCTCGGGGCAGACAAACTGGAGGAAGGACAGGTTGTCACCGCCTATTACCCAGCCGATCTGCCTATGGCCCTCAGCTATCCCGCCAGGCTCGGCCCCTCAGTCCTCGTTCGCCGCTCCCCCGAGGGACTCGGTTTTATCCATGTGGCGACGTTTGATGACACACTCACCAGCAGTGATGGAAGCCTAAAAATCCGTTTAGGTGCCGGGATGACTCTTTCTGATCGTGACGGCAAACCGGTCACAAGTCTTGCCAATCGGAATCTTGTTGTTTTCTACGCAGAGTCCACCCGCAGTATTCCTGCCCAAACGACCCCCGAGACGATTATTGTGTTTTAACGTAAGAAGCGGTTAGGTTCTAGTCCCTAACCGCCCTTTTTTAGCCTTCGCGCAGTGCGTCTACAGGCATCAGTTTCGCCGCCTGCAAGGCTGGGTAAAAACCGAAAACTTGCCCCAGGACAAGGGCTGCCAGAAAAGACAGCATAGCGGCCTGGGGATGGAGTCCCCCTAAATCCGTAAGTCTCGGATAGGTGATCTCTTGCATCAGCATGGTAATAAGGTTTTCTGCTGTAGGTACAGCTGCCAGGAGACCTAAGAGGGCACCTAGGATTGAAAACACCAGGGACTCATTGAGAACCTGTCTGACAATCAATCCCTTCGATGCGCCCAGGGCCTTCCTCAGGCCAATCTCCCTCGTTCGTTCCACCACACTCACCAGCATGATGCTTAAGATACCAATGGCACTGATGAGAATGGAAATAAAGGCAAAGGCCCCGAGAAAAAGGGTGATCATGTTGATCTGTTCGCTTAAATAGCGGGTGGAGTCCATAAAGTACTCGCCCCTGATTTCCATGCCACCCATGGACCGTTCAGGGAGTAACACTTGGGCATCCGCCACCGCCTCATAGACCCGTCCGGGCTTGGAGCGAATGAAAACCTCCATGTATAATTGCTCCTGCTCATCACTGACCCAGGCAGGTTGGGTTGTACCTATGGGAAAAATCAAATTGGCTTGGGGAACAAAATACCCCAAAAGAGGTGACGGGGGCTCATAGACCCCGATAACTTCATAATCAACTAAGGACTCCCCCATTTCGCCGAGCTGAATCGTTCTTCCCACGGCAGACTGATTGGGAAAGAGCTGTTTGGCGATGACTTCGGAGATTAAAACCACCCGATTTTGCTGTTCTTGGTCTGTCACAGTAAAACTCTGGCCCTCCAGCAAATGAAGCTCCAGGCCCTTGGCGTAACCTGCCGTTGCTTCCGCGGGATTGAGTACCCGATACGCCACACCATCCACCACAATGTTCCGTTCCCATTGGCCTTGGAAGATAAAGGCGGACTCAATCTCCTCGCTCTCCTCCAGCTTAGCTAGATCACTCACCCGAAGATTGCTCACAGAGTTGATCATCATGGCTCCATCGTCAAACTCCTCATACTGGGACACTGAGACTTTAGCGAGGGAATCACCTAGGGTTTGCCGAATCCCACCCAGAGCACCTGTGGCCTGAAAGTTCAGTGAGAGAATGATGGCCACAATCCAGACACCTAAACCCATTTGGAGAATGGTCAAGAGGGAGCGCAAAGGCCTTTTTGCCATAATCCTCGCTGTAAACTTCAAGGTTTCCATTCCATCACTCCCCTAATCCGTCCGCAAGGCGTCCACGGGATTTGTCCGAGATCCAAGATAAGCAGGATATACACCGAAAAAGAGGCTCACGAGCAAACCTAAGCCAAGGCCCAAGAGCACACGTGTGCTCCAAAGACTCGTGGTCAAGGGTAGCCCAAGGCCACCTTCTAGAACCTTGACCATGACAAAGGAGAACAGGATACCAAATATAGATCCCATCATCCCCAGGGTCAGGGCCTCCATCATAAACTGGCTAAAGACCTGCCGCCGAGGGCTACCTAAAGCCATGGACAATCCCACCGACTTCGTACGCTTCAGCACACGGGCTAACATAAGATTCAAAATGTTGATCACCGCGATGACAAGACCGATGGATGCTAGAACACCGATCAAGAGAGCGTAGGTCTGCATTTGCTTCTGTGACTCCCGATACTCCGTGAGGAAACTCTGCAAGGCCATTTGGTCGCCCCAGATCAAAGCTGCTTCACTTGTGGCTATCTCCAGGGCCGTAGGAATATCTGAACCGATATTAAGACCGATTTGAATGTTGCTGAAGCGCATCTCACCCTCTCCTCCCAGACCTGCATAGGGAGATAGAGTAATGGGAACATAGGCCATCCGTGAACTGCCGAGAAAATCACCGACTTCTTCCTGGGGTGGGTCCAAGACACCAATCACAGTATACTCAGCGCTATCCTCTCCCCCGAAAAGAAGCAAAGGAACCACTTGACCTAGGGGATTGCCATCACCGAAGAGCTCCGTAGCTAAATCCGCAGGCAAGACTATCACGGGATTCTTCGCTCTAACATCGTCCGCCAAAAAGAAGCTTCCCCTTTGCAGCGTAGCGCCAGTAAAAGCAAAGTATTCTGGGGTAGTTCCCATCAGGAAGATGTGATTCGTTCCAAAAAACCAAGAGGGTTCCGTTTCATCCTCAGACTCTTCCTCGGGTAATAATGGGGTGGTGGCGGACCAATGGAGCTCAGCATAGGGATGCATGTTTGAGGGTAAATGCGCTCTGAACTCTTCGAGCTCCTCAAAGCTGGCACTCCAATCTCGACGTTCCGCGTCGGAGCCAAGCAGTGTTAAGGGCGCCCCTTCCCGCCGAATCGCCTCCATCTTCCCCATCAACTCGATGGTCCGGAAGTGCTCCGCCTGTTCATTGGCACGATATTGTTGACCTAAGGATACGAACATGGATAAGACGGTAACGATCACACCGACCCCCAAAGCAATGGCCAAAACCACAAGGATCGATTCGAGCAGTTGACGTTTGGAATGCCGTATGGACCATTGGAGTTGATCCCTAAGTGTCAAGTCTTCACCCCCTACTGGATGACCTGAAAGATGAAACGTCCGATATCGCGTCCGCATACATTCCAGAGATCTAGAATTCTCTGGGCCACAGCCATTGTCGCTTGCCTGTGGTTTAGTTCCGCTTGTTGCAAAGCTAAGCTCGTGTCTTCAAGTTGGAGAGAAGTCACTAAGCCTGCCTGATACTTTCTTTCACGTAAAGTGAGGTCCTCCCTGGCCTCTGCCAGATGCTCCCCTGTAAGCTCCCTCCGTTCTTGGGCCGATTTAACCCCTTGGATTGCACCACGGAGTTCATGGAGCAAGGACGTTTCTGTAAGCTCTAGGGCATGTTCTGCCTGGGCAACTTGAAGTTCCAGTTCCTCCAAAATAATATCTCGGGGGTATAAAGTCTTGGTGGCACTTAGTCCGAGGGACCATGTTGCCCCCGCTTTCTGAGCACTATTAAGAGCAAGTACACCATTGGCCTTGACATCCCAGCCCCTGGTTTTCCGTTCCAAGTCTAGCTTTTCTTGGGCCAAAGTCAGGGCATTTCTGGCCTCACGCAAAGCTTGACTCGACGCGAAGAGTTCTTCACGCAAGACTTCTTCATCCAGCCCGATCTGGAGATCATGAATGGCAAAAACAGGTTCGAAGACTTCCTCCTCTGAGGTGCCAAGAAGATTCGCGAGTTGTAGCTGTAACAAGCCAACGCTTTCCTCGGCTGCAACCAGGTTTGCCTGCTGGCCCCGGATCTCCTTACGCAGCTCCAGATCATCATAATCTGGGGTGAGGCGAGCGGCTTCTAGCATACGCTGCAGATAGGCTAGGCGTTCTGCTTCATAGTCCCTCTGATCGAATGCTTGCCGCAGCTCTATGAGGCTGGCGGTAGTCTGCAAGATTAAGTTGTTCACCTGTGTCTTACGCTCTGCTTCCAAGCTCATACTTCCACCCTTTGCATCTGGTAAGCGGAAGAATGAATAGTCGAGATTCAGATTCCCCGAAGGAGTGAAAGCAAGGCCTTGTTCATCGATTCCCAGGGTCACCCTGCCACTTAGGTCCAGGTGTTCCCCTAGGGGCATGGCTATGGTCAAACTACCTTGCGGCCCATGGATCGAATCCTGGTCGATGCTAACTGGTTCGGCTTGTACGGTCACTTGTGGCTGTTTTTTTGCCTTCTCTTTGTGTTCCAAGAGATCTTGTTCCCACAAGAAGAGGCTATGGCCCCTGTTTTGCTCCAAAGCAAGTTCCAAGGCTTCTGCCAAGGCGATTGTTCGCAGCCCACCTGCCACGCTGATTTGGGAGATACTGAGAAGCAAGATGAGGATAACCAAGCTTCCCAGACCAAGACAATACTTAGTCGTCATGGTTCTCACCTGGTTCTGCGTAGGCACCAATCACTTGTAGGAGCTTGATTCGAGCCTCTGTATAAAGAGATAGATCGTCACTATATTGCTCCTCTAAACTGGCCAACTTCTCTTGTTGGGCCACAATCTGGGCATTACTTAAGACGCCAGCGGCATACTTGCTTTCCTCCGCCTTCAGTGCCTGCTGTTCTAGTTTGATGGTCCGCTCTGCCATTTCTAGATTATGCACTTGGTTTTGCAGGGCCAGGAAATCCCCGCGGATGGTAAAGTAGAGGGTTTGTTCGGCCTGTCTAAGCTCGATTGCGGCCTTTTCCTCCCGCACCATGGCCTCCTCGAGCTCTACTCGAGGTGTAAAGGGACTTCGGGCAAGCACCACCGCATCCTTAGACTTCTGCAAAGCCTCTTTGGCCCTCAATACGCCAGGATCGAGCTGAAGGGCCCGTTCATAACATTCCTCCAAGCTAAACTCGAAGGGAACAAAGTCCAGTAAAAGCCTTTCGGTCAAGCTCACTTGCTGATCGAGGGGTAAGCCTAGCTCCGAATTGAACTGCATCCGCTTGGTTTCTAAATCGAGCATGGCCCTTTCCAAACGATATTCTGCATCCAGGAGACTATTTTGGGCCCGTTCGATATCGAGGGTGGATAATAGTCCCGCTTTGTACTTGTTTTCATCCATAGCCAGCTGACTGGCGGCCCGTTCCTTGGCAACCTTCGCATGTTCCACCGATGCTTCGCTTTTCAGTAACTGCTGGTAGCTTGTGCGAATCTGCTCCCGCAGTTGGTTCCTCTTTTCAGTATAGAGTTCGTGGGCCTTTTCCCACTCTTCTTTCGCTTCCTTCAACATGTCTTCGTCGCCGACAATTTGGGCCCTCTCCAACTGAGCCTCTGCTCCCTGCCAATCCAAGGTGGCGATTTGAAAGTTCAGGTTCCCCTGAAATGCAAGCTCCACTGCATCCTCCACACCGAGCTCGAGTACGTCCCCCTTGGCTTGAACGGAAAAACTGGACAAAAATATTAGAAGTGCGATTAGACAAATGAGCATGGACTTACGTACAACCATCCCTATCCCCCCTTAAATAGCCTGATCGTCTGCGATGA
>JAAYOK010000257.1 GCA_012520355.1 Bacillota bacterium
GGATATCCCATCCTTGGAGCTTCTTGGTCGCCTGGCAAGCGACAAAACTACCAAAGGCCTGGAATTAGGCGATAACGAACTTCCTTGGCATAGTCTCCATACCCGGCCAAGCCCTTATGTAGCATCTAATCCCCAAAGACAGGAGAGCTGCGGCGAAACTGATGCCAAAATAGACCCAAACATGCCAGCTCAAAGCCAGAGGAGCTCCCAGATAGAATAAGAGAAAGCCTAGGATCCTCTGCATCATGACCCTGAAAGCATAACTTACGGCACCTGTCTTCATCATTTACATACCCCCAAGGAGAGGTTGATCATAACGGAATAGAACCTCGTTGATCTCCATGATATTGTATTTCCCGTGAAGAATGAAGTATTCCACAATCACATCCCCCACCTGGCTCTGGGACAGGGCAAAGCCAGCTCGTTTCAAAAGATCATTGGTCTCTTCCAGAGAAAGCTCTAAGCCAATAGCCAGGGCCAGCACTGTACGTTTACTGGGCATATAACCTTTGTTACTCCGAATCTTAGAAAAGAGCCGCCGATCCAAATTGGCCTTTTTGTACACGTCTACGTCATTTTTGCCTTTGGCATCAATCAGACGCAATAAGGTCGCGGAAAAAGGTTCATCTAAGTTACCGACCAAATCCTCCAGCTTAGGCGGAACAGCAGATTCGGCCAAAGCCCCGGAATATAGTACTTGTTCTTCCAGGGCGCGGTAGTTTTGCCTCCTGCGCCTGACTTCTAGGTTCTCATCCACATAGTTTTCGCCTAAGTAATCAGCCACGGCACCGAGCAGTTCTTCGCTGACCGTGTAAGCCTCTTTGTCAAAGACTGCTAAGAAAACCTGGAGTTCGTGCACTTCTAGGAAGTCCCCAATAGCACGGAGTGCTACTTGCATGGCCTTTTTCTTGGGATAACCATAAATTCCGCTGGAAATCAGGGGAAAAGCAATACTTGTGCAGCCATGCTCTACAGCGAGCTCTAAACTATTCTGGTAACAAGACCGGAGTTTCGCTTCTTCACCGCTAGCTCCATCGCGATAGACTGGTCCGGGAGTATGGATCACATATCGGGCGGGCAAGTTGAAACCTGGTGTAATCACCGCTTCACCCACCTGAATCGGAGCAAGGGCCGCGCAGGCCTCTGTCATTTTCGGTATTCCAGCTGCCTTGAAAATGGCCCCACAAACGCCGCCGCCTCGCTCTAAAGCACAGTTGGCGGCATTGACAATGGCATCCACATCCATTTTGGTGATGTCTTGCCGTACAATAGTTAAAGGCATACGCTCTCCTCCCCATCGAATCTGGCCTAGTTCTTTATTCAACTTTGACCAAGCTGTACCTTCCTACCAAGGCAGGACTTACCATACCCCTTGCACAAGGAACTCGCACGGGCAGCTAGAAAGTACTGCTAAAGGAGGGAAAACGTGATGGTTAGACAAAAACTGATTGTCATTGGAATTCTCACAATGAATCTTCTTGGTCTGACAGGCTGTTTACCCCAAGGCGATTCGCTACATCTCACAGTAAAGGTCCAGGGGCAAGGCCAGGTGGAAGCCCCAATAACCCAGAGCCTGCCTCGAGGTACCATTGTCGATCTGAAGGCCTTACCCGCTCAGGGCTGGACCTTTTCACACTGGGAGGGGTCGGTCACAGATCCTGCATCGCCAGATACCACAGTTTTGCTGGATCGACAGCAGACCGTCACAGCCATCTTTGTTTCCAAGGAAAAACCGCAGATCCATGTAGCACCTGGGGGTTTGCTGAGCCGAAGATCAGATGGTTCCCAAGTGATCAAAAGAAACCGGGGAGAGGCCGATATTCAGTACATCATGCTCCACGCCATTAGCGATGCCGCGGCGAATCCGGGTAATCCCTATGAAGTCGAGAGGGTCAGGGAGATTTTTCGGGAGTATGCTGTGGAGGCCCACTACCTCATTGATCGAGAGGGCAGAATCTACCAGTTCGTGGAGGACGACTGTATTGCACGCCATGCAGGTGTTGGAACCTGGAATAATGAAGCTAAGCTAACAAATGCCATGAATCGCTATTCCATTGGCATTGAACTAATGGGAATTGGAACCAGAGCAGAAATGAAGAATGTCATTGGCCCTATGGCCAATACCTTAGTAAACGCTACGGACCGAGGCTATACGGATGAACAGTATCTTGCCCTCAATGCTTTACTCCGTCGTCTCCAGGGTCTTTACAAGATCCCCGCTGAGAATATCATTAGTCACCGAGCCTATGACCCTGGGCGCAAATGGGACCCAGGCGATCTCTTTGCTTGGGAAAAAGTCCACGCAAATTGAAAGAAGCTCCTGCGTAAAGCGGGAGCTTCTTTCAATTTGCGACCTTACTTCAAATAGGCCTCCAGCATCCAAATGACTTTTTCATATCCAGATAGACTACCAATCATCAAATCAGCGCTGACTTCATCATTCGCTTCTTGGGCGGCGGCGATTCCAGCCCGCAGTCCTTTCACTAACTCGCTGTAATCGGCAAGCAAACTAGTGGCAACCTCTTGGCCAGTAATACCTACATTATCTGCTTCCTTGAGTTTGGCCTTCTTAAGGTAAGCACTCAGAGAAGCTGTGGGACTATGACCAATCATTAAGATGCGCTCTGCCACTGCATCGATCTCTTCTGCAACGCCATCATAGAGTTCCTCTAGTTTCTCATGGAGCGTGAAGAAAGCTGGTCCTTGCACAAACCAGTGGTAGTTATGGAGTTTGGTGTAGAGAACATGAAGATCGGCCAAATGCTGATCGAGATGTTCCGCTACCTTCTTTGTTGCTTCTTGCGATAAACCAATTCTACTCATGACATGTCCTCCTTCTAAGCTATATGTTTAGGATTTCTCCTCTTTGTCATGCACATTAATGATAACCTTTATTATTAATCCTGTCAAGGCGGGAAATACCTTCCCCATTCTACAGGCTATCCAGATAGGGTGAGTTCCATACTGACGTTTTCCCCAAGGGATATGACGAGAGTATGCCGAAGTTGTAGGGAAATAAAACCAAAGGGGAGGAAGAAACAATGACCCAGAACTCTATCCAGACACCCCCACTTTGCCCAAGCAAGATTGATGTTTTGACAGCCATACGGGAAAGGCGAAGTATCCGACGCTACAGCCCTGAGCCTATCGAGGAAGACATGCTCAACTGTGTATTACAGGCCGGGCTTGCGGCACCCACCGCTATGAATCGACGTCCCTTTCACTTCGCGGTGCTCAGAGACAGGCAAACACTTTCGAAGCTGGCAGCAGGCAAAAAACACGCCTGGATGCTTTCTGAAGCTCCTTGTGCCATCGCCATCTTAGGCGACAAACAAGTGGAAAGCCGCCTGGAGCATCTCTACGCCGATTGCTTTGCCGCCACCCAGAACATGCTCTTGGCCATCCACGGCCTCGATCTAGGTGGAGTCTGGCTCGGTGTAAGCGTAGATTCAGAGTGGTACGAGCTGATCACAAAGATCCTGGAACTGCCAGAACAGATTATTCCAACTGCAGTCATTTCCCTAGGTCATCCCCGAGAAAGTCGGCCTGTGCCTGATACTTGGGAACCAGAGAAAATCCACTACGAAACTTGGTAAGGCAGGAGAAACCCGCTATGTTGTCTAACTGTTAAATCCACTTTATAATATAACAGGAATAGCACAGAGTCAGGAGGATGCAGTGGTGACACTAGCGGACGAAATCAGGATGAACGAGATCGATCAAATCTTTGCCAAGGCTGAGAGCGAGGGTCGTGGCACCCTTTATGAATTTGAAATCTATGAAATCCTCAATCAAATCGGTATCCAAACCCCGAAATACCTTTTCACCACAGAACCTGATCAAGTGGAAGAAACAGAGCTCCAAGGCTTTGGTGAACATATTGTAGTCAAGATCGTCTCCCCCGACATTGCCCACAAGCAAAAGCTCGGAGGGGTAAAAATCCTTAAGTCCTGGACCTTCCAGAATCTAAGGGCAGTCATGAACGACATGAAGCGAGAGGTTCTCTCCCACTTTGCAGAGGCGAAACAGCCTGTCATCGAAGGGATTTTGCTCGTGGACTTTGTACCCTATAGTCCAGTCCTGGGCAATGAAAC
>JAAYOK010000036.1 GCA_012520355.1 Bacillota bacterium
CCAGCCCTGGGAACCCATGTACCCATGACCTGGGAAGAAAAACAGAGGATTTTTGGGCCCGAACTACCAGCCAGCGCCTATCTCGATCATAATTGGCGCACTGATGTTAAGACAGTGGGTGTTGTTCCGGGTAGTTTTGTGAAGGAAGTGTCCGGCGGTCTGGTGGACTATTCCATTACTGTGGACATTAATCAGGAGATCCTCGAGGGTGGTTATGATCTCATCCTCTCCATTGGGCAAGTGGTTCCCCATGAGGTGGTGGGGATGGCCAACTATACGAAGAATATTGTGGTAGGCTGTGGCGGTAAAGATATCATTGATAAGTCGCACTTTCTCGGAGCCGTCTATGGTATGGAGAAGATGATGGGACGGGATCATTCCCCTGTGCGTCAGGTGTTTGACTATACCCAAGAGCATTTCTTGCGTGATCTTCCCCTGGCCTATATTCTCACTGTGACGGAAACCAAGGATGAAGAGACCAAAGTACAAGGACTGTTCATAGGTCAAGAGCGAGAAGTCTTTAGCCAAGCAGTGGTCATGAGTCAACGATGTAATTTAGACCTACTGGAAAAACCTCTGAAAAAGGTTGTCGTTTACCTCGATCCCAATGAGTTTCGCAGTACTTGGTTGGGCAATAAGTCTGTCTACCGTACCAGGATGGCCATAGCGGATCAGGGCGAACTGGTGATTCTAGCTCCCGGTGTACGAATGTTTGGTGAGGACCCGGAGATTGATCGTCTGATTCGTTCCTTTGGCTATAAAACGAGCCCGGAAATTCTAAAAGCCGTGAAGTCCAAGGGCGAACTTGGGGAGAACCTGTCGGTGGCCGCCCACTTGATTCACGGTTCTTCTGAGGATAGGTTTAAAATCACCTATGCAGTACAGCACCTAACCGAGGCGGAGATTCGCGGAGTCAACTATCAGTATCTCCCCTATGCAGAAGCTGCGGAGGTTTACAATCTAGCCGAACTCAAGGATGGCTATAATTTGGTCCATGGCGAAGAAATCTTCTATATCAGCAATCCAGCCCTAGGTCTTTGGGCGTTGGAGCAGGACTTTCCACAAGCGAACGAGACACTAAAGGGGGAATGATTGTAATGAAATGGCACGAAATCGTGAAGGAAGCGGCAACGTTAGCCGAGTTACAGGAAAACTTGAGGCAAGTGGCTGAGGTTAGCAAGAGTTCCTTGCATCTGACAGATGATCAGCTCTTCTTCCTAGCTCAAGAGGGAGGGGAAAGGTTCCTTGTCCTAGTCTCTTCTGGGGATAGCGGCGATCCATTCGTAGGTGAGACGTTGAACCTGGGTTCGTTTCGGGTGAAAACAGCAGCTTTAACTGGGGAAAATGCTAAACATCTCCGTTCGATCCTGCACTGGACTGGTCCACAGGCCCTAGGTACACAAGGGATTTCCCTCGGACTCGGGGATCGTCTTGGCCTAGCTTCACCTGGACATCTGAAGGCCATTTCTGGCACCGAGGTCAGGCCTATCTTAGCCCAGCAGTCCATGCGGGAACTGGAACTCACGAATCGCACCTATGGTGATGTCCTTGATGCGGCCACTTGGGCGGTTTTCCAAGCAGGTTTCCAAGCTTGCTACGGGGCCGATGGCGACCATCTGAAAAAGGTTGAAGATATTCAGATGGCCCTCGATTTAGGTTTTAGCATGATCACCCTCGATTGCTCGGAGCATATTGATGATGGTGTCTCCAAGTTGGAAGACAATGAGGTGGAACGGGAGTATCAAAAGCTACCTGAGGTAAAACGAAACGAATTTGAAGCTCTCTACCGGGAGCAAAGTTACGATCTCCCCGGCGGCATCACGATTACGATGGAACCGGATCATTATCAGCGCATGGTTTTGACCTACCATCAAGCCTTGGACTTTATGGAAAGGGTCTATGGAGAGGTCATTGCCCAAGTAGATCGGCCCATCGACTTTGAGATCAGCA
>JAAYOK010000258.1 GCA_012520355.1 Bacillota bacterium
AGTTCTCAGTGGGCTTACTAACAAAACACTAGGTAATATTGCCTATTCCTAGCCTTTCGTAGCCACACCCCCTTCTCCCTTACGGTACGGCGGTGTAATCGCCAGCTAGCGCACACCAGCCCTCAGAGCTATGAGAAGTATTTCTACGTATACCGAAGAACTCCTGCTACAATGGGAGTAGTTTCTCACTTTGGGTAAAGTTCGAAGCCTTGCAGCTACTAGAGCTACAAGGCTCAAAACCTACGCTGAAACATCTTCCTCCATGCTTGCCTTGCCAAGAGACTTACTGCGCCAGGCATGCAGGGCCAAACTGATGGCAATAATTCCATAGGCTACGAAAACTCGAAAATATTCACCTACTTGAGCACTGCCAAAGATGGCCTGACCGGCAGATGGAGACACCACGAACAATAGGTGGAACAAAAACGTTCCCATCAGAGCCTGACCAATAGTGGCCCGAGTGACCGAAGCTCCCCCAATCAAGAGGGCGGCAATGGCGAAGGTTCCCACTTGTTCATGACTGTTATACGTGTTGAGCGTTCCGATATTCTGGAGGAAGATGATCTGTCCCCACGCAGCCAACACGGTGGAAAACACGATGGCCAAGACTCTGTTGCGATCGGTATGGATCCCAGCCACACCAGCGATGTGCCGGTCCTGACCCACGGCCCTGAAATCCTGACCAAGCTTGGTCTTGAAGAAAGCCCAAATCGCTATGGCCAGCAAAGCTACGATCAAGAAGGTCACCATAGGAATCTTGGTAAAGCCATATTGGATCGTCCAAATATTATCCAGCGCCCCCCGCACCCGGGAGAGGTTCACGGTGTTTCTCAAACCCGGACTGGTTGAAATACGGAGCGCAGGATTGTCAAAGGGGATCAGTGTACCCACTAAGAACAGGAAAATAAACTGGTAAATACCATTGGCGAAAAAGCCCATGACCATACTGGTGATCATCTCTCGACCCTTAGCCTTGTTCAGCACAGTACCAGCTAAGGCACCAAAAAATACTGCCAGCGGGGTTGCCACGAGTGCTGTTAGAACTAGGCCTCCGATACCAGCCCACTCCCAGTGGGTGGATAAAATCAAAGCAATCTGCCCGGCCAGGGCACCAAGGACGATACCAAAGTTCAACCCCATCCCGGCCACAACCGGAATAATCAAGGACAGGACCAAGAAGGAGTTTCGTGCCATTCTCTTCACAATCTCCATAAAGAGGAACTGACCTGGCATCTGGGCGTAATAGACACCGAGCAAACAGACGACGGCAAACAGGAGCGGTACCGCATTCCGAGCGACAAAATTCTTGACTTGTTTCACGCCTGCTCACCTCCGGTTACTCGAGTTAAGGCATACAAGATCATGCCATTACTTACGATCACGCGGGCAATCTCTGAAATATTGCCCTCCACCAGTTGATTCGTTACTGGCATGGCCACAGTCAATAGTGTCTGGAAGAGGACAACGCCAATAATCGCGTTCAAGACTTTCGCTTCACGAGTGGAGGCGCCTCCAATCAAGACTGCGGCTACAGCCGGAAACGCCGTCATTAATGGTCCATTATACAGCTGAGCAAAGCCAAAGCTCTGGGCATAGACCACATAACCGATGGCTGCCAAGACCGTGGAAAGCACAATACCCACACTCCGATAGGAGTTAATGTTCAAGCCCGAGGCAATGGCAAAACGGGGATTGCGGCCCACAACCTCCATGGCCACCCCAGGTTTGCTCCGCAAGAAGAGCCAAAGCAAGAAAGCCAAGAGCGCATAAAACAGGAGGAGACCTGTGGGAACTGTGATCCCAAAAGCCTCAAAGGCCAAGAACTTATTCAGGGTACCACCGAAGGTATCCGCCAGAGTCAAAGTGACACGCAGACCCTGACCTCCCACCGGCCAAATCAAGGCAGGATTCGAAAACGGAGCCATGAGCCAGAAAATACACATTCCGGCCACAACCGAAAAGCCCACATAGGTTCCTACCATCATTTCTTGACCGGCCACTCTATTTAGGAGCAAGGAATAGACGTAACCGGCTATGATCCCAAGGGGAATGGCCACTAAGAGAGCGACCACAAAGCCACCAAATCCCACGAGGGAATTCTCCATGGCAATCAGTACACCCACCATCCCTGCAATGACTCCCACGGGCAAACCAAAGTTGAGACCAGCACCAGCCTGAATGGATGGTACCATGGCCAAGACATAAATACCGTTCTGCCCGATCCGTACGAGGGAGTCGCTGAGCAAACCAGCAACGCTGAGATCTGTCCCGGCCGCCACAACGATCAAGCTTAACAAAAAGACCGAGATAATCAGGCGGGGTAGTCCAAAGGCGTGATAGATCCTAATTAGTTGCTCTTTCACCGATTCCCACCTCCTCCAAGGATTTTCCGGCCATGAGTAAGCCATACTCTACATCGGGTGCATCAGGTGATAGAATACCAGACAATTTGCCTTCGTAAATTATTGCAATGCGATCACTAATGCTTCTAAGCTCCGCAAGTTCACTGGAGGTGATCACAACCGTCACTCCCATACTATTTAGCTCTGCGATGAGCTCTAAGACCCTACTTTTCGCTCCTACGTCAATACCCCTGGTTGGTTCTGAGACGAAGAGCAGTTTCGGATTTTGGGTAAAAGCCCGTGCAATACAGACTTTTTGCTGATTTCCTCCGCTCAACCGACGAACAATCTGCTCCGGACCAGTACAACGAATATCAAAGCGATCGATGGATTCCAGGGCATGGGCTGTGATCTTCTTCTGGTCTTTTAGTTTCAGTGGACCTGGTTTCAAAAACATATCTTGCGTCTGCATACTCGTCAGAACAATATTATTGGCAATACTATCCTCCAAGACAAGGCCAACCCCACGTCGATCCTCAGAAACAAAGGCTAAGCCTCGATTCAACGCCTCCCGAGGATTATTCAAAGGAACATCCGTCCCTTGATAACGGACTTGTCCTCGGCTTGTATAGAGTCCCATAACTCCATTGGCTAAGGCAATCTTGCCATGACCAGCGAGACCTCCAATGCCTAAAATTTCCCCTTCGTAGACATCCAAATCAATGCCACGCAAACGCTCCCCTGGCATATCGACGCTCAAGTCTCGGATTTCTAGCACCGTCTTGTTGGTCTTTGTCCTGGTCTCGCCTCCGATCCGACCGGAAGTCTCCACCTTGCGGCCCACCATCAACTCTGCCATTTGGGCAATGGTAAACTCCTTCGTTGGCCCAGAGCGAACTAACTCGCCATCCTTTAGAATCGTAATCTGATTGGCCACAGCCATCACCTCATCGAGACGATGGGTAATAAAAAGAATACTAATTCCACTATCAGCCAATCGCTGAACTACGTCTAAAAATTGCTTGGCCTCACTTTCGGTGAGTACAGCCGTGGGCTCATCCAGGACCAAGAGCTGCAGATTTTCCTTATCAATTTCTCGGGCAATTTCCACAAACTGCAAGTAACCAACGGGAAGACCTGCCACTGTCACCCACTCATCAATGGTCATTCCCAGCCTATCAAGGGCGCTTCTGGCATCACTGGCCATCTTCTTGCGGTTGAGGGTTTCCATCTTCTTTCCTAACACGCGACTGAAAACGTTGGGCCGGGTATCTTCCCGATTCAGCTTAATATTCTCTGTCACAGTAAAACCAGGAAGCAGCATGAACTCTTGATGAACCATGCCAATCCCGGCTTCGATTGCGGACTTCGGTGAAGTAAAGGCAACCCGATTACCATTGATCAAAACATCGCCTTCATAGCCACCGGTATCGGTGATTACGGACATACCGAATAGAATGTTCATCAGAGTAGACTTACCTGCACCATTTTCCCCAACCAAACAATGAATTTCACCTTTGTTCACGCTCAGATTAATCTCTTTTAGTACTTGATTACCATAATACGACTTGGAGATTCCCTTCATCTCCAGCACAGGGACACTCATACTCAACACCTCCCACTTTCTACCACTCAAGAAAAGTGCGGAGACCCGCCCTCGGAGAGGGCGAGAGCTCCGCATTTCTAAGCTTCAATTGTAGTGGTTCTTAGAAGATTACCGAATCAGCAATGACGAGATAGAAGTTTGCACCATCCTTATAGCGGTTGAGGGAGAGCTTAATGCCCGTTGCATCAAAGACGGCTTTTTCTACTGCAGCCTGGTCAGAAAGGTCTAGACCATTTTGGATACTCTGAATGGCAAGTTCAACACCGGCCTCTACAAAGACCATATTAATCGGGGCAACCCATGTGGCCATCCGACCGGAATTGCCGCGTTCGGCAACTTTCTGGCTGATTTGCTCGATGATGTAATCTACATCACCCTTGTGTTCTTCCGAAATCTCAATTCCCAGGGCACCTGGATAGCCATGGAATGGACTTGGACAGCACTGTTCTGGGAAAATAATTCCTGCATCGAGCGAAGCG
>JAAYOK010000259.1 GCA_012520355.1 Bacillota bacterium
AGGTCTTTTCTTCTCCAACTACCGTGACACCAATGGAGCGGTTAACGTCTATGGCCTATGTGGTTTCTCAACTCATTGGCCAGGAGGACATTGTCAAGGTACGCCCTCTTTAACGCTTACGAACTATTGTAGCACCAAGCATCCCTCTGGGTCTTTAGACCATTGCTGTAGTGAGGAACAAAAAACGTTGCTTCGTTTGATTTGCGTGACTTATCCCCGAGTGGAATAAACTCGTCGAATATTCCACTCCTCTGGTTGATCCAATCGCCATGTTCATTGGGAGTGATTTTCTTCCACTTCATTTTAGGATTGGATATAGCCCCAAACTCCTTGATTATGGCCAGTTTTCCTCGCGACTCAGATAATAACCGATATCGTGGTAATAGACCTTGGCTTTTTCACTCTTTGTCTTAGGCTTTTTCACCAATAAGGTAATCGCGACTGGAGTTCGTGTCCCCTCGCCAAACACATTACCGGCCTCTTTGCGCCGTAGCTCACCTTGAGTTCGGGCATTCCCGCGTAAGTTGAAAACCCAAATGCCGGAGAACTCTCTTTCGATGGTCTTGCGGAACCCATCAGCGCTGTTTGAGTCCAACCACATTCCGTTACTCACGAAGGCGATCACTCCGCCGTGTTCGGGATCGAGACGGTCAGTGCTCCAGCGAAACGCTCTAATGTACGAGTCATAGAGTGAGTTCTTGTTTACGGCATCTGTTTCTTTAGCATATGTCTCCGCAATCCTGGCGTCGAGTCTTGTATATTTCTGATTCGCGGCATCGTCGTTTGCTGACGTTTGACCGGCAGAATACGGCGGATTTGCCATTATAACGGTTAATGGCGTCTTCTTCTGCCTTTCGACTCTCTCGGAATTTAACCTAAGTGCCTCTGTCAGGAGAGCCCCGTCTGTTTCACCTAACTGAAAAGTATCCGTTAGCACAATACCTTCAAAAGGCTTATACTCGCTGCCTTCGCCCAGTCGATCATGAAATACGTTCTCGATGTTCACCGCAGCAATGTAATAGGCTAAGAGTACGATCTCGTTAGCATGCAGTTCGTATTGGTACTTACGCTCTAGGTCTTCCTTTCGAATCAACCCGCTCTGAAGTAACCTAGTTATAAAGGTTCCTGTACCGACAAAGGGATCTAGAATATGCACATTCTCGTCGGAGAGACTACGCCCAAATTCCTTCTTTAGGACTGCGTCTAGCGAGTGGATGATGAAGTCCACCACCTCAATCGGCGTATACACAATCCCTAGCTGATCGGCCATTTTAGGGAAGGCGGTTTTGAAGAAGGTGTCGTAAAGCTCATTGATGACCTTTTGCTTGCCTTCTGCGTTATCGATACCTTGAACTCTCGCCCGAACGGAATCATAAAAGCGCTGTAGGGTCTCTGACTCTTCAGCTACTGTCTTTCCTTCCAGCTGACTTAGCATTTCGTGCATGGCTCTTGAAACCACGTTATTCTGCTCAAACGAGTAGTCCTCAAACAGAGCTTCGAAGATTGGCTTAGTAATAATGTGCTGAGCTAGCATCTCAATGGCCGATTCTTCCGTAATGCTCGGATTGATATTCTTCCGAAGACCTTTGACAAACTTGCCAAAGGCCTCCCGCTGGTGATCCTGTCTATGGACTAAGCTAGTGATCCGTTCAATCTGCCTTTCTGCCAGATCAGCATCATCCATGCCCACTCCATCGCTGCGCTGAAAGTGGCAGTTCAGGTCAGTGAAGAAACCCTGGTACCAACAGTGGCCACCGTCCACGGAAAGTTCTATCCTCCCCGCAGACTCAGGGGTCTCCTAGATAGCTGTCCTAAAGTGATTGCGGTAAGTGGTCCGGTGGTTACTTGGCTCTCTAGAGCAATTGACTACCCCCTTCAGCAGATCGCCCTCATCCCCAACGGCATAGAAACTGCCTACTTTAAACCTGGAATCCAGACAAATCCGTTTAGGGAGGAACTAGGGATTCCCGAAGACGAGAAGCTTGTAGTTGTAGTGAGCCGCCTCGCTTGGGAAAAAACTAGAGTGGTAGAAGCGGCAATAGAGGCGGTGGCCAGGTTACACTCTGAGTTTCCCATCCATTTAGCAATTGTGGGCGGAGGAGCTCATCAGCCCCTCATCCATGCCAAAGCCCAGCTCACTAATGGCCGTCTGAGCAAAGATATCATTAAAGTAGTTGGTTCAAGGATTGACCCCCTCCCCTGCTATCAAAGCGCTGATGTGGTGATCGGAACTGCCCGAGTCGCCTTAGAAGCCCTGAGCTGCCAGAGACCGGTAATTGCAGGGGGCAATGCCTCCTATGTTGGTTACTTGGAGCCTGGGAACTTGCACAAAGCTTGGTCCGCCTACTTTGGGGACCATCACTGGGTTTACCCTCTAACAGTAGATAGGTTAGCAGAAGACCTGCGCTACGTCCTGGAAAACGGTTCCAAGGTAAAGCAAAACTCTCGAAAACTTCGCCAATGGGTTACTGCCAACTTCGACATCAAAGGCATTGCCCAAAAGACGCTGCAGTTTTATGAAGACACTTTGGCTGAAAGGGAGCTGAGCTCGGAGCTCCTTGCCGAGCTACCTGCCGCCGAAGAAAAGAAGCAAGTTAAAGGAAAAGCTGTTGAGCTTCTGCCGCTGCGTGAGACCCCACTAATCAGTGTAGCCATTCCCGCCTACAACCGCGGTCAGTATCTTGAGCAGTGCCTTAACTCTGTGGCAGCCCAGACTTATAGGCCCTTGGAAATCGTGGTGGTCAATGACGGGTCAACTGATAATACTGATGAAGTAGCTCGCAAGTGGTGGGAAAATTTACCCGATCGAGAGGGGCTTTCCTTCGTCTATCTCGCACTGCCTCATAACACCGGTTACGCCTCTGCCCAGAGCATTGCCTACCGCCTCAGCACTGGCGAGTACATTGCCAACCAAGACTCAGACGATCTGAGTCATCCCCAAAGACTGGAAAAGCAGCTCTCCTTCCTCCTGAGCAATAGGGATTACAGCTTTGTGGGTACCAATTTCGCGGTGTTCCAAGACGATCCGAATAAGCGCAAGCGGAGCTATATGGTGAAATACGGTTTTGAGAACATTATCAATACCTATCAAAGCGGAGGGCATGTGATCTGCTTCGGTACTCTCCTCTTTAAACGCACTGTCTTCGAGCGCATTGGAGGCCTCACTAGCTTCATGAAGGGAGCAGAAGACTACGAATGGATCACTAGAGCGTTAGGTCAGGGCTTCTATGTTGATAACTTAAAGGAACAGCTCTATTACTACCGGGCCCATCCCCGGCAGCTCTCCCGCCTGGTTAAAGCGAGTCGGGGGCCAAAGAGGCCTTGGGAGTACGTGCTGGAAGTTGATCCAGTTAAAACAAAATAACAACAGGGAAGGTTGCCCTTCCCTGTTATCTTTTCTATCCTTGCTTTTTCCTGAACTCTTCTTTTGCTACCTTGACAATGGTAGCTGCATCCAGACCGTACTCCCTCATAAGGTCATGGGGCTCACCAGATTTTCCAAAGACATCGTTGGTGCCGATTCGTCTCATCCGGACTGGACACTGCTCAGCCAGAACTTCAGCCACAGCACTTCCTAACCCGCCCATGATGTTGTGCTCTTCTGCGGTGATAACCAGGCCGGTTTCCTCGGCTGCCTTCACAATAATTTCCTCATCAAGGGGTTTAATGGTAGGAATGTGCACAATTCTTGCTTCAATACCCTCAGCCAGCAGCTCTTCCCGGGCTGCCAAAGCTTCCTGCAGCATCAGACCGGTAGTTACAATAGTCAGATCCGAACCGGGTTTCATTAAGATGCCTTTGCCCAGTTCGAAATGGTAATCATCGTTGTCATTCACTGTATCCACTGGCAGCCTACCCAAACGCAGATAGACAGGGCCCTCATGCTCGATGGCAGCTTTAAAAGCATGATAAGTCTCCACCGAATCTGCTGGGCAGAGAATGGTCATATTGGGAACCGTTCTGAGAACTCCAATATCCTCGAGGCACTGGTGGGTAGCTCCGTCCTTACCTACCGAGAGTCCAGCGTGAGTTCCAACAATCTTGACGTTCAGGTTGGGATAAGCAACAGAGTTCCTGATCTGCTCAAACGCCCGGCCGGCACTGAACATGGCAAAGGAGTTGGCAATTGCAATCTTGCCGCAGGTAGCTAGCCCAGCAGCTACTCCCACCATATTTGACTCAGCAATTCCAAGGTTGAAGTAACGGTCAGGAAATGCTTCAGCGAACAGATCTGTCTTAGTGCAGGCGCATAGATCAGCGTCTATTACTACAATGTTCTCATTCTCCTTGCCTAGTTCCAATAGGGCTTCACCATATGCTACTCTGGTCGCCATTTTCTCCGCCATGCCTACTCCACCTCCTGCAGCTGAGCTTCTAATTCAGCCAGAGCTTTCTCGTATTCCTCTGCCGAGGGAACATTGCCGTGCCAGGAAACGTTGTTCTCCATAAAGGAAACACCTTTCCCCTTTACTGTTTGGGCAATAATCACTATCGGCTTACCCTTGACTTCCCTAGCCTCTTGCAGTGCTGAATAGAGTGCATCTAAGTCATGTCCATCACAGGTAATGACATGCCAGCCAAAGGCCTCAAACTTGTCTTCCACCGGATACATGGAAGGCATAATTTCCTCCACAGTACCATCCAGCTGAAGTTTGTTGTCATCAATAATTGCGATCAGATTATCTAGCTGGTATTTGGCAGCAGTCATGGCAGCTTCCCAAATCATACCTTCCTGCAGCTCACCATCGCCGTGGATGGAATATACAAAGTAATCTGCCCTATCAAGTTTGCCTGCAAGGGCCATTCCCACAGCGGCAGAGAGGCCTTGCCCCAAAGAGCCGGTAGACATATCAACTCCAGGTACGTTCATTTCCGCATGGCCAGAGAGATAGCTGGTAGTCTCCCGGAAATCCTTTAGGTCTTCCTCCGGGAAAAAGCCCACTTGGGCCAGGACGGCATAGAGGGCAGGGGTGCAGTGTCCTTTTGACATGACCAGTCGATCCCGCCCTTCCCACTTAGGCCTCTTTGGATCAACATTCATTACTTTGTGATATAAAATAGTTAGAATATCGGCTACAGAGAATGAACCACCAATATGCCCTGATTGGGCGCGATTAACCATGTTCAAAGCGGTAATTCTAACCTGGGTCGCTTTGTTCTGCAAATCGACTTTCGTCTTGCTGTCCACAATTTCACTTCCCTTCTATATTCTTTAGTGCAGTTGCTGCCCTATTTTGCTTAGAGCAGGTGATTAAGTGTTTTCAGCTTTCCGTACAGGGCTTGATATTCTTGGAAACGTCCTTGATGAACTGCGTGGTACTTAAGATCAGGTTCTATCGTCTCCCCATACTTCACCATTACCTCGGCAGCCTCAGGCAGGGAACTGTAATATCCTAGGTTTACCGCAGCCAAGATCGCGCTGCCCACTGCCCCTGTTTCCTCAACTGCCACCTTAGTAATGGGACGGCCCAAGATATCTGCCTTAGTCTGGAGCCAAACCCCAGACTTGCTTCCCCCGCCGCTTACCACAATACGGTCCAACTGCACGTCTGCGTTAAGGAGAGCCTGGAAAATAACCATCAGCTCATAAGTAGCCCCCTCCAAAAGGGCTTTATAGATCTCATCCTTTGTGGTGTAGACGGTTAGTCCCAAAATGGCTCCTTTGGCCAGGTCGTCCATGGCCTGGGTGGTGCACCCAGCAAAATGGGGGAGAACCATCAGCCGACTCGGTTCCCGCCTACAGACCCCATTCATCTGATTTAAGATTCTCTGCACTTCCTGCACAGTCTGTGGCCCATCAAAGAAAGTGGCCACGAACCAGTTGAGTAGAGCCCCAGCAGTGTTGTGCCAAGCAACCGTGTTAAACGTAGAAGGAAGGACAAAGGGCTGACAGGAAATGTTGTTTTCTGCAATAGTCTTTGAATCCAGCCTAGTCCCGCCTAGAAAGGCGGTAAAACCTTCTGTGGTTCCCACTGCATTGGAGCAAACACCTGCAGCAACTGCCCCAGAACCAATGGCATTGAAAATATGGTCATGTCCGCCAATGGCAACTTTAGTAGCGGGACGAAGCCCCAACTCATCGGCTAACTCCTGGCGTACAGTTCCCACTACAGTACCAGGAAGCACCGGAGTGGGCAGAAGTTCCTGAGCAACCCCGCAAGCGCCTAGAATCTTTTCTGACCATTTGTACTCATTAAAGTCAAAGGCCATGGTTCTGGAAGCTAGGGAGTAATCGATACACGTCTCACCTGTAAGCAGAAAGACCACATAGTCGGCGATACAGAAGACCTTCCAGACCTTGGCGTAGAGTTCAGGTTCGTGGCGCTTGAGGTGGAGGATTTTATTCAAGGAGTAGATGGAACTTAAGTTTAACCCCGTGATTCTAGTAAGGGCCTCAGTTCCAATCGTTTCCTTAAGCCAGTGGAGTTCCGCCGAGCCCCTTGGATCAGTTCCAATAATGCTGTTTCTTAGGGGATTGCCAGAATGGTCCACCGGAACGATAGCCTCGCCAAGGGAAGAGACGGTAATTGCCTCCACCTGCTTCCCCTGGCCATTGGCTGTTACTTCCCCAATCGTGTCTTTTACAGCAATAAAGATTTCGTAGGGACAGAGTTCCCGCCTGTTTTCCTCCAAACCATGAGTTTTGAGTTTACGGTAGGCCTTGCCCACCACTCTGCCTTCTAAGTCAACTAAGCACGTCTTAATGCCTGTTGTACCAATGTCCACACCTAGAAACATGGGGGCCACACTCCTTAGGAGCGCGCGGCTTCATTCTTGCAGACCCTCAGAATCTCCACAGTCTTTTCATAGATGATCTCCATAGCCCGATCCGCGATCTTGTAGAAGTTTAAGGGTCCATCTGCTTCTTGGATCATCTTTAGTAAGTGGGGCGCTGGAGAGGTGTCAATGGCGGTAAAATAGTTGATTTTCCTAATGCCAGAAGAAATGGCCTTCTGAACTTGGTCGTAAGGGACTCCAGAGCCACCGTGCATACCTAGGGCTGTATTGGGCGTAACTTCCTTGATTTTCTCCAGAAGCGGAATATCAAGTTTGGGCTCGCCTTCATACATGCCGTGCACGCTGCCAAAGGAAATGGTGAGCACATCTACTCCGGTTTGTTCACAGAAAATCTGAGCGTCCTTGGGGTTGGTGTAATAAACGGAAAGGTCAGACAGGTCGCTGCGTTCTTGGCCGTGAACTTCGTCAGGCATGTTGTTGGGCATGGTCCCCACTTCTGCTTCCAGGGAGATTCCAAGGTGGTCAATGAGCTCCTTCAGACGTTTTACTTCAGCAATGTTCTCTTCCAAGGGTAAGTTGGAGCAGTCATACATAATGGAAGTGACCCCCAACCTTACTGCCTTCATAATGTGCTTCATGTCCAGTCCGTGGTCCACGTGCACCGAGATAGGTACAGTAGATTTCTTGGCATAGTCAACCATCAAGGGTACTGCAATCTCGATGGGAATATGTTCATCTTCATTTTGAGCGTGGTTGATCGTAATGGGAATGTTCACTTCTTCTGCTGCTGCAATCACTGCCCGAAGAGAGATTTGGTTGGGTGTGTTGATTGATGCTATAGCATAATTGTTCTTTTCAGCATCTTGCAGCATCTCTGTTAGGTTTACGAGCATTAGTTTTCCTCCTAGTCCCTGACCTGTTATTTATCTGCTTTTCTGCTCCTGATCATATCGAAAGATACCGCGATTAAGATCACAATACCCTTTACGATCAGCTGCCAGAAGCTATTGACGTTCAGTAAGTTCAGACCATTTTGCAGCACACCAATGATCAAGACACCAATCATGGCGCTGGCCACGCTACCAGTTCCGCCAAAAAGGCTGATTCCGCCCAGAACACTTGCGGCAACTGCATCCAGTTCCCAGCCAGAGGCAACAGCAGGCTGACCAGAGTACATGCGAGCTGCGAGGACTATGCCTGCAAAGGCAGCCAAGACGCCTGAAAGGACGTGCACTGTGATTTGGACTGCTTTTACGTTAATTCCCGAGTAACGGGCGGCTTCAATGTTTCCGCCAACTGCGTAGATGTACCTTCCCATTCTTGTTTTATTGAGGAAAAGCGATACTAAGATAATCAGCACGATGGTGTAAATAACAGGCAGGGGAACGCCGGCTACAAAGCCAATTCCCAAGTTATTAAACGCATCAAGAGTAATTCTCACCGGGTTGGCGTTTGTGACCAGGTAAGCTACACCGCGCGCCACATTCATCATAGCCATGGTGGCAATAAAGGCTGGAACCTTTATGTAGGCGATAAACAGTCCGCTAAACAGACCACATACCGCTCCAGAAAGAAGGCCCGCAAGGATTGCCACAGGAATGCTCACACCATGCCTGGAAATGAGGACAGCAGCCAGAGTTCCAGACAGGGCCAAGATGGATGGCATGGACAGGTCAATGCCGCCGATCATGATACACATCATCATGCCCAGGGTGAGCACTGCATTAGTAGAAATCTGACGGAGCAGCGTCATAATGTTATGACGGGTGAGAAAGTATGGCGAAGCGAAGGACAGAAAGACGCATAACACGACTAGACCCGTAATAACAGCTATGTTCTTCTTAAAGAAGGCGGCGAAACGCCCGTGTTTTCTTGTACGTACTAACTCTGTTGCCATGTTCTAGTTCCTCCTAACAGAATAAGCAACTATTTTCTCTTGCGAGAAGTCGTCTTTATCAAGGGTAGCGCTGATTGTACCCTCAGTCATTACACAAATCCGGTCGCTCATAACCATAACTTCTTGCAGCTCAGACGACACCATAATAATGGAAACCCCCTGCTGCACCAGTTCATTCATGAGGGCATAGATTTCCGCTTTTGCTCCCACGTCAATGCCCCGAGTGGGCTCATCAAGGATAAGCACAACAGGTTCTCTAGCCAAGGACTTGGCCAGGACAACCTTCTGCTGGTTTCCACCACTGAGTTTAGAGGCTATTTGGCTGTAAGACGGTGTCTTAATCCTAAGAGTTTCTTTATAGTGATCCATAATGGCTTGCTCTTCTTTTCTATCCACCTTCAGCCACTTCATAAAGCGCTCCAAAATAGTGATGGTCATGTTAAAGCCAACAGTGTTTTTTAACACCAATCCATGCTCTTTGCGGTTTTCGGGTACAAGCACAATTCCCGCTTCAATGGCATTCTTGGGAGCCTTAATGTCAAGTTTCGTACCATTGAGTAGAATCTCGCCCCTATCAAAAGAGCGGATACCAAAGATGGCTTCCATCAACTCCGTTCTCCCCGCTCCCACAAGACCGGTGAAGCCGAGGATTTCGCCTTTTCTTAGTTCGAAGTTGATGTCGTGGAAGACCCCCTCCTTCTCCAGCCCCCGTACCGCCAAGACCACCTCATTAGAACCTTTTGCTTCGGTACGAGTGTAAAAACTGGATAACTCTCTACCCACCATCATTCTAATTAAGTCGTCTTCGGTAGTTTCCTTGGTGTTAACGGTGCCCACCGTTTCGCCGTCCCTGAGCACTGTGATCCGCTCAGAAATCTCAAAGAGCTCATCAAGCTTGTGAGATATGTAGATGATAGAAACGCCTTTCTTCTGCAGCTTGCGGATGATTTCAAACAGCATGGAAACCTCGCCCTTGGACAGCGACGATGTAGGCTCATCCATCACGATAATCCTGGCGTTAAAGGAAACCGCCTTAATAATCTCGATCAGCTGCTGTTGCGCTACACTGAGTGAAGAAACCAACCAGCGCGAATCAAAGTCTATGTTCAGATCATCTAAAAGCTTTTGAGCTCTAGCCTCAATCTCTCTTCTGTTGATATATCCGTACCTGTCCGCTCTTTCCCCAAGGAAGATGTTCTCAGCGATGGACATTTCCGGGAACAGCATGAGTTCCTGATGGATAATGCTGATTCCATAGCGCTGAGCATCCCGGACGCTTTCTAAACGGGCCAGCTGACCATCTATATAGATTTCTCCACCGTCAGGCTGATAGATGGCACCTAAGATCTTAATCATGGTGCTCTTACCCGCTCCATTCCCCCCGAGAAGGGCATGGACTTCTCCTTCCCTGACCTCAAGATTGGCTTGTTTCAAGGCCTGAACGCCGGGAAAATGTTTGTCAATATTGACCATCTTTAACACAACTTTGCCCACAACCAATACTCCCCTTCAACTAATCTCCGCAGAAGATTTCTGCTTGGAAGTGAACCCCTTCAGCCTTGTAAAGTGGGCGCTGGCCAAAGCCAGCACCCCACTTTTTTAATCTTATTGCCAACCGTCGGTTCCGTATTGGTCAACGTTGGAAGCGTCAATTAAGAAAGTTGGAACCTTAATCTCTTTCTCTACCTCTTGACCAGCAAGAATCTGGTAAGCAACTTCTACGCACTGTTTACCAATGTTAATGGGAGACTGAGCACCGGTGGCAGTCATGCCGCCTTCCTTAATGGAATCTTTAGCTTCAGGAGCACCGTCTACGCCGTAAATGAGTACTTGATGAGTAAGTCCTGCACTCTTAACAGCGGAAAGAGCACCTAGAGCGGATGGGTCGTTAATTGCGAAGAATACGTCGAGATCTGGGTTAGCCTGCAGCATAGCTTCGGCGATTGGGAGAGATTCGCCAATGTCGCCTTTACCGTTTTGCTGAGCAACGATCTTATACTTGTTAGTGTCACCAAGACCTTCCATAAAGCCATCTACGCGCTGTACACAAGCTTCAGCATAAGGAGCATCGAGGATAGCGATTTTAGCGCCATTGGGGAACTTCTCAACTACGTCGAGACCAACTACATAACCAGCATTCCAGTTGTTGGACACAAGGATTGTGTTCACAAGATCTTTGTCAGCTACGTCAGTGTCAAAGTTTACTACAGGAATGCCTGCTGCCTTCAGCATATCAAGGGCGGGGCGAATTCCTTGAGAGTCAACTGGACACAGGAACAGCAAATCGATACCTTGATTGATCATATCTTCAATTTGTTGAATCTGAGTTGCCATGTCTTGTCTGGTATCCAGGGTGATCAGGGTATCGCCGTTAGCTTCAACTGCTTCTCTAATCGAGTTTTCAATGGTTACGAAGAAGGGATTGTTCATGGTCATGCAGGTGTAGCCAAACTTGTAGCCTGCTGCCAAAGTAGTTGCAGATGCGCCCAGCACAAGAACCAATACCGCGGCCAAAATCATGACTCTGTTTCTTCTCATTTGCATTGCCTCCATATTAGTTTTTTTCCTATGTTCCTCGCTACTACCAACACCAACCGTTGCCACTCTTCTTCCTTCTAGCTTTATACCACCCCATTCCCCCTTTCCTACATCCTCAGTTTGTGTAACGACTCATAGGTCTCCTGGATGGCCATCTGAGAGCGTTCCTTTGTTTGTAAAGCAACCAACATGTAGAGACAATCAAGCAGAACCATCTGAGCTACTGTTGCACCTGTGGGCTCAAAACCAAAGTCCCCACTGTCCACGTCGATGGCGTGGAGTACAAGCTCACTCGCCTCTTCAATGGGTACACCTCGGTAACTGGTAACTCCAATAGTCTTGCAACCTCTCTGGCGAGCCCTGACCAACCCTTCCACAACATCCTTGGTTCTTCCATAGGTGCTGATGCCAATTACCAGGTCATTACCTTGGGCGAGGGATGTGGCGACAGCCATGGTATGGGGATCGTTGTAAACTAGGCAGTTAAATCCCAGTCTAAACAGCCGAATTCTGAGACTATAGGCAGTAACCACCGACCGTCCTTGAGCCAAAATCAGGATGTTTCTGGACTGTATCACCCACTCCTTAGCTTTCTCAAGCTTTCCGTAGTCCAGGGTCTTCGCGAGGGCCGCCACTGACCTCAGGTTATCTTCAATAATCTTATGACAGACCACTTCCACGCTGTCATCATCTGATACGCGCGAATAGCCGCCTTTCTTGTTGCTCATATGTACTTTAGCTACGTTCAGCTGGAACCAGCGGTAGTTCTCATAACCCATTTCTTTTACAAACCTGGTTACAGTGGGTTCACTAACGCCGCAGAGATTGGCCAGCTCTTTACTTGTCATTCCCTCCAACTTATGATAGTTATCCACAACGTAAGCTGCTACTTTCTTCTGAGCTGGGTTGAGGGAGTGCATCTTGGCCTGGATATTAAGAAGCATTTCGGGAGTGTCCATCCCAGGCCAATCTTTCTTATCAAACTCGTACTCAAGCTCATCGCCTTGTTTAAGATTGAGTTCAGTGCCTCTCTCCTTCACCTTTTAACACTCCCTTGGTAGTTTGTTTCTTTCATGCAGGTTTCTTTCGTGAAAGTTTTCGTCAATGAAATTATATTACAGGAACGAACTCTCGTCAACACTTTATGTTACAAAAACAACACAACTTGGCTATTTGGCAAAAAACAACCCCATTTCCTTAGTATAAAAAACTAAAGAAACGGGGTTGTAACCCATTGTTAATCGAAGGCGCCAGTCTACCCGTTTTAAAACATAAACCTGTTAAATTCATTTTTTCCACTAGTCTAGTTTGACTTGATCGAGAGGTCCATGAAGGATGCCCAACTCATCACTGACCCAAGCAACGCAATCAATTACAGGGGATACCCTAGTCCAGCACTGTTTTATCCGCCGCTTCACCACATCTAAGCTAGGGAGGCCGGCTGTGGCCGAGAGGGTTTCCACACAGCAGCCTCCTACCGCATTAGCAAGGGTGAGCGTTTCTGACGGTCCTTCCTGCAGCAGCACACCTGCTAAGAACCCCGCTATGGTCGCATCGCCTGCACCGGTTGTTCCCTGCACCTGGACCTTAAAGACCGGGGAAAGTAACTGACGGTAAGCCCACTCCTCACCTAAGAGGCTACCCGCCCTGGCTCCGGTGCGGAGATAGAGACCAGAATCCCCCAGCTTGATCACAACTACTCCCGCTCCAAGTTCAAGGAGCTTGACTCCTAAATCATTCAGCAGCCCCACACTGATTGGAAGCTCCCCACTATTTACCGCCTCAAATTTACCCGGGTCAAGTATTAGCAAAAGCTCATCCAAACTTGGTAAAAAGAGATCCACATAGGGCAGCGTCCTAGCCAGTATTCCATGCCAATCAGCTTGCCCCGCGTCAGAGTTGGGATCGGGTACAGCCAAATCGAGGCTTGTGATCCACCCTTGTTCCTTTGCGCTGCGGTAGATGACTTCCAGATTTCTGCCACCATCAATGTAAAGCTGGCGCATTACCGGTGGATAACCTAAATGAAATAGCCCCGGTTCTAGACCCGAGAGCTGAACATCATCGGCCGAAAACAGATCATTGGGACCGGGATGATGCAGGAAGATGCGATCAGTTTTGGGCGGGTTGAGCACAATGGTGTACGATGAGGGCACGCCATGGACAGAAGTAAAGCTGTCTGTCTTAATACCTTCCTCCTCTAGGATTTGACGAGTAATAGATCCCACATAATCGTCCCCTAGGCGGGCCATCAAAATGGGTTCAAATCCGAGCCTCTTTAGGGCAATTCCCGTATTGGAAACAGCACCTCCAGTGGAAAAGGTAAGCTCCTCCATTCTGATGGTGGAACCGGGTTTTATACACAAAAGGCCGCCAGTTTCCCAGCGGGGTATCACATCTAAACAGAGATGGCCTGCTATAACCACATTCATGTCATCGCCTCCCGACTGTTCCTTGCGATGATAAATATTGCGCGATACTTTTTGAAATCTATGTTAAGAACATTTTTCTATGCGTTTCTAGTAAATCCTTTTCGCCCA
>JAAYOK010000260.1 GCA_012520355.1 Bacillota bacterium
CATATAATCCAAGGCCGCGACCGGTCATGTTTTCAAAGCTAATATCCATGTTTTGGCCAGAGTTGGCCCCAATTTGAATCATAAGCGGATTATTCTCATCCTTGGTTCCGTCCAGAAGGTCAATCGTATTAAACTGAGTGTTACCGCCAATATCATCGATGGCCTTTACAAGTTCATTGAACTCGATTTGTAGTGCCTCCCGCTCCTGCTCGGTGAGGGTACCTGTGGCGGAATAGACTGCGATTTCCCGGAGGCGGTGCAAAATGGCATGTGTTTCGTTTAGCGCCCCATCGGCCACATTAAGCAGAGAGATGGCATCTTGAGAATTGCGTGAGGCTTGACGCAGTCCGCGAATTTGAGCCCGCATCTTTTCGGAAATGGCTAGACCAGAAGGGTCATCAGCGGCGCGATTAATCCGCAGCCCCGTAGAGATTCTCTCCATGGACCTGGTGTAGTCCAGTTGGGCTGCGCGAAAGGCACTAACTGCTCGTAGACCTGCCAAATAAAAAAGGTTCAAACTCGCCACCTCACCTCTACGTATTGTATCGGAATCCTGGCAACCTTTCTTTAGAGGGTCAGCCAAAAGTCCACGAAGGGGCGGAAAGCTCTGGCGGAATGGGTTTTTCCACTGCGAGAAAAATTTCTCTTTCTAACCTATTGACAGGGGGGGCTGCAGTGGATACAATACATTTGTTTAGTAGTTCTAAACCAAGTGTTTAGTACCACAAAACTCAGAGAGGGGGCGCAAGTGGTGAAAATTGGTGAGAAAATTAAGCGTTTGCGGATGCAACATAACTTGACCCAAGAAGAACTCGCTGACCGAACAGAGCTCTCCAAGGGGTTTATTTCCCAGGTAGAACGGGAGCTGACTTCGCCTTCCATCGCTACCCTGGTGGATATCTTAGAAGCCTTGGGTACAAATTTGCAGGATTTTTTTAACCACGAAGTGCCTGAAAAGGTCGTCTTTACCAAGGACGATGTGGCAGTCAAATATGACTCCGAGTTAAAAAGTGAAATCAATTGGTTAGTGCCAAATGCCCAGAAAAATTCCATGGAGCCTATTTTAGTGGAGCTTGAACCCCATGGACAGACGGCATTTGATGATCCCCATGATGGGGAAGAGTTTGGTTATGTGCTGAAGGGCCAAGTGTATTTGCATCTTGGTTCCAAGAAAGTAAGGGTTCGATCGGGAGAAGCGTTTTACTTTTCGGCCCAGGAAGGTCACTATCTGTCCAACACCAGCACCAGACCTGCCAGTATACTGTGGGTGTCTACCCCACCAAGTTTTTAGTTTGCGGAAGGGGGAACTAGAGTTGTCCGAAATTATCGTTGATTTGAAGTCTGTATCGAAGGTTTATGATGAGACAGTGGCACTCGATGGCATTAATTTATATATCAGAAAGAACGAGTTTGTCACGCTCTTAGGTCCTAGTGGCTGTGGAAAAACAACCACTCTGCGCCTGATCGGAGGTTTCGAGCAGCCTACCGAGGGGAAAATCTTGTTTGAAGGTAAGGATATCAGTACGGTCCCCCCTTATAAACGTAGAGTAAATACAGTGTTTCAGCGTTATGCTTTGTTCTCCCATTTGGACGTTTTCGAGAATATTGCCTTTGGTCTCCGCATCAAAAAGTTGAGCGAAAAAGCGATTACAGAAAAGGTCCAGCGGATGTTAGCCCAAGTGAATCTAAAAGGCTTTGAGAAAAGGGATGTGAACTCCCTCAGCGGTGGACAGCAGCAAAGGGTGGCCATCGCTAGAGCCTTGGTGAACGAACCAGAGGTATTGCTTCTGGACGAGCCCCTAGCAGCACTCGATCTCAAGCTACGGAGGGAGATGCAGCATGAGCTGAAGAGTATGCAAAAGCAACTCGGCATCACCTTTGTCTTTGTCACCCACGATCAAGAAGAGGCCCTTTCCATGTCAGATACGGTCGTGGTGATGAAGGATGGCAAGATCCAGCAGATTGGTACACCAGTGGACATCTATAATGAACCGACGAACGCATTTGTCGCGGACTTCATTGGTGAAAGTAATATTGTGGATGGAATTATGCGCCAAGATTATCTGGTGGAATTCGGTGGTTCTAGTTTTGAATGCGTTGACTTTGGTTTTGCCAAGGATGAAGCGGTGGATGTTGTGATCCGTCCTGAGGACTTAGTGCTGATTCCCGCGGAAAAGGCACGACTCACGGGAACAGTAAGTTCGGTAAACTTCCTAGGAGTCCACTATGAGATGCTGGTGGACGCAGAGGACGGTGTGAGTTGGCTGGTCCATTCAACCCTGATGGAACCTGTGGGTACCAAGGTCGGCTTAGGCTTAGAACCCATGGATATTCACATCATGAGGAAGGGGAGTCCAGCATGAAACGTGCCACACTCTTTCCCTACGTAATTTGGATGACACTGTTTATCGTTGTTCCTATGCTCTTGGTTCTCTACTACGCTTTTACGATACCGACGGCTACGGGAGCCACTTGGTCATTTGACAATTTTTCTCGCTTTTTTGAACCAATTTATCTACGAGTTTTAGGCCGATCCCTCCGCCTAGCGGTGATCAGCACTATGATCTGCCTTTTGATCGGTTATCCCGCGGCCATGGTCATGGCAGGCAATGCCTTTAGCCGGAAAAACGTGATCTTGCTCCTCTTTGTGGTCCCCATGTGGATGAACTTTCTTCTGAGGACCTATGCTTGGCTCACGCTCCTGGAGCGAAATGGAGTCATCAATGTACTCTTAAGTAACCTGGGTTTGCCGAACC
>JAAYOK010000261.1 GCA_012520355.1 Bacillota bacterium
AACCATGGACACTCCGCATACTTATTGCAACCTGCATAGACCTCACTCCTTTTACAGGCTTTTTTATTACTTATGAATTTATTCACCAACATAGGGCCTTTCTCCTTGCCCTCTGGTAGAATTAAATCAAGGTGGTGACCAATTTGAGTTATATCGCTGAAGAAGTACTTGGGCCCAAAGGACTACTGGCCACAACCCTCACCAACTACGAGTACCGCCCTGAACAGGTGGAGATGTCCGATCATATCTACCAATCGCTCCAAAATGAGGTACATAGCGTCATAGAAGCAGGTACCGGTGTGGGAAAAAGTCTCGCCTATCTGCTACCTCTTATTTATCATACGGTGGAAGGAGACAAGCTGGCGGTTGTAGCTACCCATACCATCACTCTCCAGGAACAGCTGTTTCAAAAGGACATTCCCTTTTTGCAGGAGGTGTTACCCTGGCAGTTCAGGGTAGAAGTCTTTAAGGGACGCAGCAACTACCTTTGCCTCAGGCGCTGGAATGAACTGATCAATGGTAGGGGAAATCAATTGGGCCTGGTGGATAATCTCGAGCGCTTCAATCACTGGGTAGGCGAAACCACCACGGGAGATTTTAGCGAAGCCCCCATTCACTTACCCTGGGACTTGCTCATCGAGATTCGCTGTGAAAAGGAGAGCTGTTCCGAGGAGCTTTGTTCCTATTTTGGCCAGTGCTTCTATTGGAGCTTGCGCCATCGACTAGGCAAGGCCCACCTTGTCATCACCAACCAGGCCATGCTCTTGGCAGATGCTCGTTCCGAAGGACGTGTTCTCCCAACCTTTGATGGCGTGGTGATCGACGAGGCGCATAACCTACACGAAGTGGCCACAAGTGCCTATAGCCATGAGCTAAAACGTTCCGGCTTCGTCGCATATTATCGTACAGGGACACAGTTGCAGGCCGTACTTCGTGATTATGTCCAAGAGTATATTGTCCAAGATCTGATCCTGATTCTCGAGGAGATCATCAAAGAAGCGGGTCAATACTTTTCCCAGATGGAACAGTATATCACCAGCTTTACCGTACCCTTAACCCCGGAAAACCGAGTCTACTTCACCAATACCAGCTTACCCAAGCATCTCAAGGACATGCAAGGAGTCCTTAAGGAGTGTAACTTTGATGAAGAAGGGGAGGCTTCGGTCCTGGCGGAACAGTTTGGCTCTTTTACCGAGCGCCTGCTCACAACGCTTAACCTTATTTTGCTAGGGAGCGATGCCAGCTATGCCTATTGGGCCGAAATGCAAAATGGCGAGCCTACCTTAGTAGCCGCGCCAATTGAAGTCGGTGAGTTATTGCAGGAGACCCTGTTTAAACAGACTTCCTCCGTTATTCTTACATCTGCCACCTTAAGCACCAATCAATCCTTTGACTATATTGAGGCCCAATTAGGTTTGTCAGAGGCCTCAGGCTTAATCCTGGGATCTCCCTTTGACTATGAGAAGCAAGCCCTGCTTTGCGTACCCCAGGAGGCAAAAAACCCGAATCATCCCCGCTATGTCCATTATGTAAGCTACCTAATCTTGCGCACCTTAGCCCTGACGCAAGGCGGTGTCTTAGCCTTATTCACCAGCTATAATCTCATGGATGAAGTTGCGGATGCGATTTATCCGAAATTAGACGAAGTAGGCTATACCCTCTTTAAGCAAGGAGACGGACCTCGCTTAGGGTTAATTCAGGATTTCCAAGAGGAACCCCGCTCTCTCCTCTTTGGCACCAATAGTTTCTGGGAAGGCATTGACCTACCCGGCCAAGCCCTCCGGGCCGTTGTTATCACCCGCTTGCCCTTTACAGCCCCAGATCGCCCCATTACAAGGGCCCGCTTACAGGCCATCGAAGAGGCTGGAGGTAATCCATTCTTAGAGTATAGTGTTCCCCAGGCCATTCTTCGCCTCAAACAGGGTTTTGGCCGTTTGATCCGTACCAAGACAGATGTTGGCGGAGTTGTCATCCTCGATGAAAGGATTTTAACAGCTCGGTATGGGAATGATTTCCTGACATCACTACCCCCGGCTCGTTTCACCCGCGACCTCGATGAGCTCCGCCTCTTGTTCAGCGACTAACTCTACATCATAGAGGGGGCCGTTTTTCACCACCCGCACTTGCTGTACCCCATCGCCCACAGAGATTTCGGTGGGTCGGAGCTTGCGAGTCACTTGATACAAAGTGGATCGAATCGTGGATTCGTTGACATCGCTTCGGGCCTGCCCAAACTTCTGCACAACAGCCCTGGCCGATACCCCTTCAGGGCTGTCCTGGGCTAGGTTATGGAGAACCGCCACAATCTGGCTTGTCAAGGAAGGACCTGGCCTTCTCTTACTTCCCGTTTCCTTCAACAAACCATCCAGCTTCCGTAGATCCATTTCCTTACTGGCCAAACACAGCCGCAGTTCTTGTACTTCCTCCTGTAAAATCTCCCGAGCTTGGCGTAGTTGCTCCCGATAACTCATTTGGATCCCCCTTTGGTAACCATCCTACTCGTTAGTATGATCCGGTTCCTCAGGTAATATTACTTTACTCGCCCACTTCATTGCCAAGAGAGCAAAAATGGTGCCCCCTAATACGATGGGGATATAAAAAACAACCGAACGCCAAAGTACAATGAAAGTACTGAGTAAATCAGGAGCTAAAGCACCGTCCAAGACAACCCAAGCGATACCCTCCGCAACCCCTGCTCCTCCTGGAATGGGGGAGAAAACAGGAGCAACGCTAAAGAGAACGGAGATGGCATAACGAACGGAAGGGCTATAGACGCCAAAACCGGAGAGCAAGACAAAGGTTCCAGTGTAGTAGACAAGGTAGTAGGAAAAGGCAATCGCATAACAGGCGAGAAAGTGTGGGCGCTTCTCAACGAGAAGGTAGTGCATACTGTGCCTAAACTCCTCGAGCCAGGCTGCAGATCGGGAATTGTCTTTCTTGCGGAAGACCCATTTGAAGAAGCGCCGGCTTCGCAAAATCAGAACAAGCAGGGTGATGAGAACTGCGATGTAGAGCAATGCTCCGATACGCATAGCCGGAAAGTAACGAGCTAGATCTTTGGGAACATTGGATAAAGTTGAAGACACTAAAAGACCAAGGGAAGCGAGACTGAGCTGTCCAGCCAATCCCCCGGCTATCACAATGGCTGTAGCAGTAGAGCCCTTCAGTCCCTGTCGATACAAAGCATAAACGATCAAGGCACCTCCACCACCGGCAAAAGGTGTGACCAGGGTCAAAAAATTCGCGGCACCCAACAAGAGGGCCATTTTCCACCAGGGTACTTGGTGGCCCACCGCCCTTGCCAGCATGGAAATCCTTTGACCATCGACTACCCAAGCGGCAAGTACAAAGAAAAGGGCACCTAAGAAATAGGTAAGAGGGTACTCCGCAAGCTCCTGCAGAACCTCGCTGGGGTTGGCCATCTTCCAAACTACGACCACCAAAGCAATCATACTCACTACGAAAGTGAGGACAATCCCCTTCCAAGGGATTCGCCATGAGAACTTCTCTGATTTGTCCATGCCTAATACCTCAGTTGTTGAAAGTGAGAGATCAAAGTGGCGTCAGGGTAATATTTCTCTAGGATACTCACATGATCGTCCCCCGCTTCGGCCATACCTTTGGCTCCCCATTGACTCATGCCTAAATTATGTCCACTTCCGCCTCCATAAATCGTAACAGATTGCAATCGGCCCGCGGCGTCCCTTTGCTCGTCGAGAAAGAAAAGGGCACTGGGCAATAAGCTCTGGGGACCTAGACTATCATTGATCCTCCGCAAGGAAGAAGGTGGCAAAGCACGACGAATGTTCAGTTCGCCTTCTAGCGATTCTTTTCCTTCCGATCCTGCTATAGTCAGGCTCGTCACTCGCCCTATCCCATCTCGCGCATGAATCTCCAGCGAAACAATCTCACCCACGTCAAACAGTCTCTCCAGCTCTACCTGGGTGAAGGTACAGGACCAGCGGAACCAAGGAGACTTTCCTTCGAGGTCCCATTTAGACATGTCTTTCCAGTGCTTTAGCTCCGTAAGAATTCCCTGCGGGGAAGTAGAATAGAAATATGTGGAGCTAATGGTTCCATCCCCTCGGGCCAAAATCTGCCCCGCCGTTTCGTCAATAGCCTGGCTCGTCCGGGCTGCTTCAGGGTGATTGTTGTAAACCTGGGAACTGGTACTATCTGCAACATGATAACCCAGATGTCCCTGGCGCGAATAGATGGCCTGGGCCACCGCATAGGTTCTAGCGGCCACAGCCTGGGCTTTAAGGGCCTCCAGGGGCCAACTTATGGGCATCTCGCTTGGCACGACTTGATACAGGTAATCTTCCAAGTCCACTTCGTTAATGACGAGGAATCGTTCTTGATCTGCCACCGTAATCTCAAAACGCCCTCGATAGCGCGGGTAAAACAGGGTTCCGTTACCACGCTTGAAGGAGTTGATCTGGACAAACCCATCCTGGTGGGGCCAAATATGAAGGCGCTGGTCAAACTCCCAGGTGTTTCCCTGACCGTCGAGGGCCTGGAGGCGACCATCCACGACAAAGAGCACCACTTCTTGTTCGGGCCCGATGGCAAAGCCACGTCCTGTGCCTTTTTCCTCGACATAGAGCATGGTGGTGGGACTAATACTCAACCTTTCATGTTCAACAGAGCGGAATTGGTCCGTACTCAGAGCGACCCGCATCGTTCGAATATAGAGGGGATCGTAGACATCGAAACGGACAATCTCTCCCCCAAATAAAGTAGCCACAACATTCTCGAACCCTACCTTAACAGCATCAAGAGGAATGCTGTGAATCTCATCTTCCCAATGCTGAAAAACCTGGACTTCCTCGCTAATTGGGAGGAACCCATGATAGGAAAACTCGACCTTTGCAGGGGAGATTCGGAGAATCTTGTCCGCGGGTAAGGACAAGTGTTCTTCACAACCAGTTGCAACCCCTTGGGAAACCACTGGCTCAGCTTGGCCCAGGAGGAGTAGGATCAGCAACACCCATAATCTAGCTGTCGTCCTTCTCATCTTCTCTCATGTCCCCTAACACTAGCATATTCATGTTTCACCGTTTCGAGTAAGAGGGGATCAGACAAGAGATCTAGGGCCGTAAAGGCTAGGGCTTGGGCTGCCGTGATCGCCACTTGCAGACCCTTTTCACCCTGGCTTGCTTGGGCAAACTCCGGAGTATGTGCCACCAGATCATCTCCAATACTTAAATGGGGATGAATGGCCGGAACCACCCGAGACACATTACCCATGTCGGACGAACCTCTTCCGATGGCAAACTCTGCAATGTCTGTGACGCCAAGTCTCTGTAGATTCGCTCCAAATGCCAAGGCCATGGAATGACTTGGCTTAAGATCATCGGTTCCCAACTCAAACTCCTTATAGTTTACCCGGGTCCCAGTCATCAGAGCTGCACCCTGCGCTACATCGAGCACCCTGGCCGTGATGGAGTTGAGCATTTCTCTGCTCGGTGCGCGCAAATAAAAACGCGCCACAGCACGTTCTGGGACAATGTTGGCCGCCTTGCCACCCTCGGATATAATTCCATGCATACGCACGCCCTCAGGTACATGTTCCCTTAGTGCGTTGACTCCATGGAAGAGTGCAATTACACCATCTAAGGCATTTATTCCCCACTCAGGCGAATCTGCGGCATGGGCTGCTTTACCTAGATACTCAAATTCGTACGCATCTAAGGCAGTGCTCGTTGCCATCAGAAGATTCTGATTGGAAGGGTGAAACATCATCGCAGCATCCACTTGGTCAAACAAACCAGCCTCCACTAAGATGACTTTCCCGCTTCCCGTCTCTTCGGCTGGAGTCCCGAATACAGTGATGGTTCCCCCTAGTTCGCCTAAGAAGGGAGCCAGCCCCAGGGCCGCTCCCACACTAGCCGTCCCAATCAAGTTGTGTCCGCAGGCATGGCCAAGTCCTGGTAGGGCATCATACTCACAGAGGAAAGCGATGTTAGGGCGCCCTCGCCCTAAAACCGCACAAAAGGCCGTCTCTAGACCTGCAATCCCCCGGGTTACCGCATAACCACTTTCCTCGAGAACCTCTGTTAAGAGACGAGCTGCCTTGAATTCTGCAAAACCCAACTCGGGATTTGCACCAATGGTCAAGGCCAGCTCCTCTAGGATCTTCCGTTTTTTCTCAATCTCTGCACTCACCTGCGCCTTACAATCCACACCATCACCTCTACCGAGCCAATCTTCGATGCTCCTTGAACATACACTTATCCTGCACAAAAATGAGCCCCTTTGCATCAGCCAGCTCTT
>JAAYOK010000262.1 GCA_012520355.1 Bacillota bacterium
AACGTTCTTCAAGACGGAGGTTTACCAAAGGTTCTACTACAGTATAGATTTCCCCTAGAATCCCGACGCGGATCCTAGGGGATGGTCTTCCTCGATCCACAAGGTCTAAAAGCGCTTGTTCGGTTTGGGTACGAATTCTGTGGATATCCCTCATACTTGTCGCCTGAGAAAGCTTGTGAACCCCCACTTCAAGTAGGCGAGATGTGGCGCCATGCTTGCTTTCTACAGGACGCACCTTCAGACTTAGATTCTCCAAGTAATCGATGGCAAGTAACTTCTGCCAAGCCAACCGACATCCAAGTAATAGTCGCTTCGGCGAGGTGGGCCCCACTACATTCCGAAGAAACCGTAGAGATTTCCCCAAGCCCCCTTCGGGTACTTCTAGTGTAACAAATTCGACTTGCCTGCCGAGATCAAGGAGAATGATTCTTTGGATTTCCCCATAGTAGCCAAGGCGGCAGGGCCCCCAGCCACCGAGCATAAAGACAGCATCGGCCCCGAGTTCGATTCCTTCGAGCATGTTGCCTAGAATTGTCTTAAACGGCAAGCAGGCCTCTTCGGGACTGTAGCGAGAGCCCCATTCTAGAGTCCTTCTGGTGCCAGGAGGCGGAGTTATGGCTTCATGACCGAGGCCCTCTAAGAGAGCTTCTATTGCTATATGGGCATATCCCAAATGGGGGAACGTGACCTTCATCCACTCTTTTTCCTCTCTAGTAGATCGCAAAACGCCTCCAGCCGCGTTAGCAACCCCACCATGCTTGTATGTTCGTCGAGGTTGATCCCTAAGTGCGGAAGTTGCCCCCGAGTCTGCCTTTCCACCAATGCCCCAACAAAGGCCTCAGCCCCACAGCCAAAGGGGGAGAGAGTTACCACACCCTCCATGCGTTCCATGAGGTATTCGAGGGCAACCAGGGACTGTCTGGCATTGGACCAAAAGAGACGTTTTTCCACAAAGGTTTGATGTGAAGTCTTCCCAGGCACCTGAGCGGCGGTGTAAACCTCAACTCCAAGGCGCTGGAGGTGGCCGAAAATGTTGCCACTTAAGAATGGATCATCCGTGAGGTAACGAGGCCCTAGAACCAGTATTTTGAGTTTGGCTGGCTCTGTAGCCAGATCATATGCCCCCTGCTCCCAGGCCTTTTGTACCCTTGTTGCCAGATCCCAGGCTTGTTTGACCACAGGGCGAGAAGCATACACTTCGCCAAAGCTCCGATAGCTCCGGGCTAGATATCCTTCCCCCTTCCGTCCATCGAGTATGGGAGTGAGTAGCTCCGTGGAGGTCGGGAGGTATTGTCTCAGTAAGTCTGGGAGACCGAGTAAATTGGGGCATGTGTACTCCTTGGGGCAAACGCTGATGATCTGGGGAACAAAGAGTCGTGGAACGCCTTGTTGGGCTAAGAAAAGGGCGTGGCCGATATAGCTCTTAATAGCAACACAGGCCCCATCCACACAATGCTTGAGGCCGAGCTCTAAGATGGCCTTATTCGTAGGTGGTGAAACAACTGGTTTAAAGCCAAGTTGCGTTAAGAAACATGTCCAGAGTTCCTGGTAGTGAAAATAATACAATGCTCTTGGAATACCGATTTCCCTAATCTTAGCGCCCTCCCCTATTTCGCTTCTTCTGGGCCCGCTGGTCTTGCGGCCGGGTCAGACGAGGTCTAACCGCCACTTGTGGGATGGGGAATCGAAAGATTACCCGAAGAAAAGCAGGCCCATCGAAGGGGACTAATGGCCATAAATAGGGAATGCCAAAGGACTTTGTCAAACCAAAGACGAGCATAACCACAATAAGGGCAGCCCCAAGACCCCACCAGCCCGCGAGGACAGCTCCGAAGAACAAGAGGTAGCGGAAGAGGCGAATCGCATTGCCAAATTCTATACTTGGCGTAGCAAAGGAACATATGGCGACAATGGCAACATACAAGATGGCCTCACCGGTAAAAAGACCCACCGATACAGCCAAATCGCCTAAGATGATGGCTCCCACCAAACCGAGTGATGTGGCTAGGGAGTCAGGCGTATGAATCAGGGCCATTCTAATTAGATCCAGCCCCAATTCTAGAAGGAGAAGTTGCAGCCAAAGCGCTAGGCGTCCTGGCTCCTTGGGACCAACAAAGGCAATCCACTCAGGCAAGTTCGGGCTGAGGGCCAATTGATACCAAAGAGGTAAGAGTATGAGAGAGCCAAAGATTCCTAGAGTTCGCACCCAACGCAAGTAAGTTCCCACTGGGGGATTCTGAAAGTACTCCTCTGCATGTTGGGTAAAGTGCCAGACGGTAACCGGTACCAGTAGCACAAAGGGAGTGGTGTCGACAATGATGGTGATATGCCCCTCCAAAAGGTGGGCCGCGGCCACGTCAGGGCGTTCCGTATAGCGAGTGACGGGAATCGGGTTAAAGACTGTACCTAAGATATACTCTTCCAGATTCTTTCCACCCATGGGGATGGCATCCCGGTCAATGGCTTCTATTCGACTCTTGATTTCCTCCACCAGGCTTGGATCGGCAATGTCACGAATATAACCGATCAAGACATCGGTCTGGGAGCGACGTCCCACTTTCAAGGCCTCAAAACGTAGGTTCGGATCCTTAATCCGTCTGCGAATGAGGTTGACATTGAACAAGGCTGTTTCCACAAAGCCATCCCGCGAACCGCGGGTAACCTTCTCCAGCGTCGGTTCTTCCGAGCCCCGGGTCACATATTGACGTACATCGAGAACGGCAATCTCTTTAATTCCGTCGATGAGCAGCAACATGGTTCCCGACAGAAGCTCGTCTATCGCCGCATCGAGACTGTCTGCAATACTGATTTCGAAGAATGGGACATGTTTTTGGAGTAGTTGTTCTAGGGCACCCTGGGTTGTGCTAATCTGGGGAACAGCCTGCAAATCGCGCATGATGTGGACGGTGGAATCACCATCGATAAAACCATCGAAAAAGACTAGAGCCCCTTGTTTATGTGCCACTTTGAGCTTCCGAATGATGAAGTCGAAAGTGATGCCGTAGCCTAGTTTCTCCTTCAGATACGACAGGTTTTCTTCGAGATTCCTATTCATGCCATCACCCCCTAAAAAAACCGCCCCTAAATCAGAGCAAAGCTCTATCGGGGCAGGTTCGCTGGTGTTTTCCCAACTAGCGTATAGTGGTAGGTACGAATAGATCGATGACACCTATCACGAAAGCAGCAAGCAAGGCTCCGATCACTGTCACTTCCATCCCAGGAACGATGTACTGAGCAAGCCAAATGGTGATGGCTGAAACGATGAACCCAACCACACCACGCCCATAGGGAGAGACGTTCTTTCCCAGCAAACTCTCTGCGATCCAGCCAAGCACCGAAATGACCACGGCTGCGAATAAGGCGTGGAAAAACGTCAGAGTTCTGAAACCAGGAAGTAAGAAGCCCACCAACATTAACACTAGAGCGGATACGATAAAGCGCACAATGGCTCCCATCCAATCCAGATCAATCACCCCACTTCTAACGTTGCTAGAAACAGTATAACCAAAAAGCGGCCTAGTTATCCTAGACCGCTTTCTGTAACGGAAAAATTTAGCTATCGACTCGAAATGCCACTTGGACATCGGCCCGGTAACCGGTGATATCTCCCGCGGGATTGACCTGACCTGTCCAGTTCATAACCTCCACACCGGTGATGCCGCGAATGGTCTTGGCGGCTTCTTTCACTGCGATCTGAACAGCATCTTCCCAGCTCTGATCGGATTCGCCAACCAGCTCAATGACTTTTATTACGTTAGAACCCAATGGATAGCCTCCTTTTTTCCTTAGCATATCCTTCAGGGTCCTAGTTTAGCCCAGTACTCTTTCACAAAGCCGCTGGAAATTCACACCCATTATCTTAGCCACATCGCCCTCGCTATGGCCCCGTTCCTGCAATATAACGGCTAGTTCCTGCGTCTTACTGTAATTGGCCAACCCCAGGGGCGTTTGTCCAATTCCGTCGAAATCCGAGCCTAGACCCACACATTCTACTCCACCGATCCGAGCCAAGTACTCGATTTGCTCCACAACATCGTGAATGGTGGCCTGACGCCCTTGGGCTAGAAAGTGGGGACAAAAGTTCACACCAATAACACCTCCACCAGCTGCGATGGCTCTCACTTGTTCGTCGGTTAGATTACGGGGATGATTACATAAAGTCCTGGAGTTGGAGTGGGAAGCGATGATTGGATCTTGGCTAATCTCCACAACATCCCAAAAACTCTCATCATTGAGATGAGAAACATCCACAAGCATCCCCAAGCGATTCATTTCCCTCACCACTTCTTGACCAAACAGACTTAGGCCCCCGCCACTTTCTCCTTCCGGTGCACCGCTGGCTAAATCGTTTCGATGATTCCAAGTCAAGGTCAGTAAGCGAACCCCTAAGCGATAGAACATGCGTAGATTGGCCAGACTACCCTGGAGAGCCTCGCCCCCTTCTATCCCAAGGAGACAGGCTATCTTTCCCTGCTGCGAAATCGTACGAATCTCACGCCCCGTGCCAGCGAAGGCTAGGTCATCGGGGAATGTTTCCATCCACTGCCAAAAGAGATCAAGCATGGCCATGGTTTGATGCAGAGCCTTACCATGGTAAAACATGGGGGAAACAAAGGCGGCAAAGACCTGAGCACCGCCACTTTTTTTGTTTTGCCGCAAAAAGTCAAGGTTAACATGACCGCGGTTTTTATCGAGAGTTTCATTAGAGGCTAAAAGGCGAGACAGGGTATCAACATGGGCATCGAAGACAAACACGGACATGACCTCCCAGTCAATGAATAAAGCCTGCCTGGAGGCAGGCCATATATGGGTATTACACGTACCGCTAGCGCGGCTCTACAATCAACTTAATAGCTGTTCGTTCCTCATTATCGATGGTAACGTCAGTGAATGCAGGGATACACACTAGGTCGACTCCGCTCGGGGCCACAAAGCCTCTGGCGATGGCTACTGCTTTTACGGCCTGGTTTAGCGCACCGGCTCCGATCGCCTGTACCTCAGCTCTGCCCTCTTCTCGCACTTTGCCAGCTAGTGCACCTGCAACCTTGTTGGGTACAGAATTTGCCGATACTTTTAATACTTCCATGTTTCTGGTGACCTCCTTTAGTGAAAACACTACTGCTTAATGTATTGACGTTATTAACTTATTAGATATTTCCTGGGAAAATCCTCCTTTTATGAGAATTTATCCAACTTTCACCCGGAAAATCTTTGCTGCAGTGCCATCACTGTTGAGCCCTATCACGACGCCAGTCAAAGAGGCTGGCCCTTTAGCCACGGAAAAACGACTCGGAAGTTGCGTTAAAAATTTCTTAATGACTGCCTCAGGATCCACGCCCAACACACTGTCTACAGGACCACACATACCGAGATCAGTGACATAGGCCGTTCCGTTCGGTAAGATCTGTTCATCTGCCGTGGCCACATGGGTATGTGTGCCAACAAGTGCGCTGATCCGGCCATCTAGATAGCGGGCGAGTGCGATCTTCTCACTCGTGGCCTCCGCATGAAAATCAACGATAATATGGGTGACCTCCTCAGGAAGCCCCGCTAAGATGCTATCTGCCGTTCGAAAAGGACAATCATAATCACCCATAAATGTTCGACCAATCAAGTTGATGACAGCTACAACAGCTGTGCTACTCCGATAGATGTACACAGAAGACCCGGGCACCTCAGGAGGATAGTTGGCCGGCCTGAGAATGCGGGGTTCTAGATCAATATATGTATACATTTCTTTTTGGTCCCAAATATGATTGCCACTGGTTAGTACATGAATCCCTAAAGCAAAAAGCTCCTCCGCAACCTTCTTAGTTAGGCCAAAGCCACCTGCGGCGTTTTCACCGTTGGCCACAACAAGTTCTGGCTTATGCGTTTCGATGAGCTGCGGCAGATGCTCTTTGACCATGTTTCTACCAGGTCGACCGAAAATGTCTCCTAAAATCAGTACATTCATCATTCACCCACCCCAAGTGGTACACTAAATACTAAGACCCGTCCATTTTCCCGAAAGCCCGTTAGGCGTTGGGGCGTAGGCCAAGGGGAAGACATGAGCAAGGCATCAATCAACATGTTTTGCTCAACTTCATCTTCCTCTGCCATCTCTGGCCCCTCCTTGACAACCGCTTCGCCGTAATAATCGCTCACAAGCTCTACGATCAGATTCAGCTCGCTTAAGGATAGGCTATCTACATCCCTGATGACTTCCAGCGTTGTCAAGGCTCCCTTTGTCGTCTGCTTGAGGGAAGCTAACCCTACACTCGCTTGTCGGAGACTGTGAAAGACAGCCAAGTGAGACTCAAAGCTACGAATAAAGGCGGAAAAATCTGCTTGGCTTTCTCTCAACAAGAACGTCAAGCGAAGTGACTTCGCTTCAGGATCATATTGAATGGTTCCAATCTGCGGAAACCGTACTAGGACTGCTACGAACAAGTCAACTTGACTACCCTCTCGTTCCATCTATAACCCTCCCCAAAGCTATTTAAAGTAAAACCAGGCCTAAGCCTGGTTTTATTTGGCATATTCCACGGCACGGGTTTCTCGAATCACAGTCACCTTGATTTGACCGGGATACTCGAGTTCCGATTCAATGCGCTTCACAATATCGCGGCTCAGCTGCACCGCAGTCGCATCATTCACCCGTTCAGGTTTAACCATAATTCGCACTTCTCGACCTGCTTGGATCGCATAGGATTTTTCTACACCCTCAAAGGACAAAGAAATCTCCTCCAGTTTCTGCAGACGTTTGATATAGCTTTCTAATGTCTCCCGTCGTGCTCCTGGTCGGGCTGCCGATATGGAATCCGCAGCTGTAACTAACACTGCCTCCACACTCTCAGCCTCGTAGTCACCATGATGGCATGCCATCGCATGGATAACATCTTTACTTTCTTTGTATCTGCGCAGAAGATCAATCCCAATTTCGATATGGGTCCCTTCTACTTCATGGTCGACGGCTTTGCCAATATCATGGAGCAAACCTGCTCGACGAGCCAATCTGGCATCGACGCCAAGCTCTGCAGCCATAATACCCGCTAGGTGAGCCACTTCTACAGAGTGTTTCAGTACATTCTGACCATAGCTAGTTCGAAAACGTAGTCTTCCTAACAGTTTAATAAATTCTGGGTGCAAACCGTGTACATCCGTATCTAGAGTTGCTTGCTCACCGGCATCTCGGATGACCGCATCCACCTCTTTGCGCGCTTTTTCAACCATTTCTTCAATACGTGCTGGGTGAATTCTTCCATCAACGATCAGACGTTCAAGGGCTATGCGGGCCACTTCCCTACGTACAGGGTCGAAGCCGGAAAGGATGACCGCTTCGGGAGTATCATCGATGATCAAATCGATTCCCGTCAGGGTCTCTAGTGCACGGATATTTCTACCTTCCCTGCCAATAATCCGCCCCTTCATGTCATCATTCGGAAGCGGTACCACCGATACGGTAGACTCAGCCACATGATCGGCTGCCGTTCGTTGAATTGCCAGGGAGATGATATCACGGGCCTGCTTTTCAGCGGTTTCCCGTGCTTGAGTCTCCAATTCTCGGATCATAATCGCAGTCTCATGCTTGACTTCGTCTTCCACTGTCTTTAGAATCAACTCGCGAGCCTCTTCTGTTGTCAGATGGGAAAGACGTTCTAGCTCTTGGCGCTGCTGGTCGAGGACCGCACTCACTTCAGCTTGTTGTTGCTCCGCCTCGCGGATTTTCCGCTGGAGTACTTCGTCCTTACGCTCAAGGGCGTCGCTGCGTTTATCCAAGGTCTCTTCCTTTTGGGAAAGTCGACGCTCTAGTTGGTTTAACTCAGCCCGGCGCTCTCTAGATTCCTTTTCGATTTCGGAACGGCTCTTGTGTATTTCCTCTCGAGCCTCCACCAAAGCTTCCCGCTTTTTGGTTTCTGCATCACGCTCAGCTTCTTGTAAAATGCGGCGTGACTCCTCTTCCGCCGATCGAATGGTTGCCTCAGCAATCTTTTTGCGCAGATAATACCCGGCAAACGCTGCTACAACTGCAATCAATCCATATTGAACTAATGTAATTAATAAACCGATACTTTTCACCTCCTCCTTCTAAAAAACCTTAGAAAAGAAAGCTGAGCCGAAACTCAGCTTTTTTCCGTGTTTGAGATCACTTTTCTGCAAGACTTTTTCATTTCGTTTTCGAATAACTGAGGCTGATTATGTCAACAGCCCATATTAATTGTATTCGTTTTCAGGATCTCTGTCAAGCAGTTCACTAACGACTCGCCTCGCTAGACTACCGGGAAAACCTCGGCGCTCCAAAAGCCCATGTAATCGGCGAACGGCGACATTTTTTTCCAAGCGTTCGAGCCCGGGCAGACGTTGCTGCCCCAATTCAAGAGCCAGCATATACTCCAGATCTGGGGGATTCAAAACCTTGTCAATGTAATCATCTTGAATCCCTTTATTACGCAGTTCTATACGTAAGAGATAGTTGCCCGTGGGCCTCTGACGATTGCGGTAGCGAACATGGTTTTCCGCCACACGCAGGTCATCTATGTAACCCATCCTGGCGACGTACTCAAGTGCTTCCTCGGTATCCTCTTGGGAAAATCGTTGTTCGAGACGATCGCGCAACTCCTGAACACTACGATCTCGGACAGTCAAGAGCCTCAGGGCTTGAACTTTGGCCCTATTCTTCGTTTGTTCCACTATCTTCAGCTGTTTCTTCAGTGATGATCAAACCCTTGGCTACTCTGACTTTATGCTCGATCTCATCGGCTAGTTCTGGATTATCCCGTAAAAAGTCCTTAGCGTTCTCTCTACCCTGGCCTAAACGCAAATCGCCATAGGAATACCATGAGCCACTCTTTGTAATAATATCAGATGCTGCTCCCAGGTCCAAGATATCACCATGACGGGAAATACCGACACCGTACACAATGTCAAACTCAGCCTCTTTAAAAGGAGGTGCCACCTTGTTCTTGACGACCCTAACGCGGGTACGGTTCCCAATCATCTCATTGCCCTGTTTAATCGTTTCTATTCTGCGAATATCCAAGCGAACAGAGGCATAGAATTTCAAGGCTCGTCCACCCGTAGTCACTTCGGGATTACCGAACATGACGCCGATTTTCTCCCGCAATTGGTTGGTAAAGATCACGGTACAATTCGATCTACCAATGGCACTGGTGAGCTTACGCAACGCCTGCGACATCAAGCGGGCCTGAAGACCCATGTGAGAATCGCCCATCTCACCCTCAATTTCAGCTCGAGGCACCAAAGCAGCCACCGAGTCTACCACCACGATTTCTACGGCACCGCTCCGTACGAGATGTTCGGCAATCTCAAGTGCCTGCTCGCCATAATCCGGCTGAGAGATCAAAAGATTATCGGTGTCGACGCCGAGCTTCTTAGCATAGCCAGCATCGAGAGCGTGCTCTGCGTCGACAATTGCAGCGATACCGCCGCGCTTTTGCACCTCAGCAATAACATGAAGCGCCAAAGTGGTTTTCCCCGAAGACTCGGGACCATAGATTTCTATGATCCGACCTCTTGGTAGGCCCCCCACCCCCAAGGCTACGTCAAGTGACAGTGAACCTGTGGGAATGGCTGCGATATTGCGTGCTGTTGTTTCGCCAAGTTTCATAATGGAACCCTTACCGTATTGCTTTTCAATGTCAAGAAAAGCACGTTCTAGTGCCTTTTGTTTTTCATTGGTCATTTCCATACGTCTCTCCTCTCATTTAAAACAGGTGTTCGCCCTTGAGTCATAGAAAAAGGAGAAAGCTGCTAAACAAGATCTTGATCAGATCCCGCCTAGCCCTCGCGTTTCCCCCCGGAAAGCAGAATTACCACCTCGTGGACATCAACGATCCATTTCTACACTACCTTCACTATTCCTGCCATCGAGAAATGTTCTTTGTAAAGAAAAACTGGTGCCAAGTCCGGTTACGTGCACACCATCCACGGCCTGCAGATGAAGTTGACCCTCTTGGTCTCGTTTGAAATAAAGGAGAGATAGGCTATAGGGCAAGGGCTCTCTACCCTGGAAGCCCCGGATCCCTGCTGCACCGGTTGTTCCCGCGTTGCTGTAGACGGTAGTTCCCCGTTCGGACAATCCCCAAAGATGTGTATGACCATAAACCACCAGAGGAAAAAGGCCTGGTTCCAGCGTTTCTGCCACAATGTGATTATGAACCATAAAGATATCTGGCCTGTGCTCCACCGTAGCCCAGGTCATACTCAGTTCCTCCGCATAAGCTTGAAGTTCCCTGGGAGATGCAGGTGTAGCCAAATATGTGTCTGCCACTAAATCACCGGTCCCGGCAATGCGTAAGTCATGGATGGTCTGCTCCTGAGGTCCGATCAACACTGCGTTTTTTACCGTCTTCAGTTTCTGGAGCACCTCAGGAGAATCGTGATTTCCGGTAACGAATAAATATGGAACCTTCAATTTCTCTATGCGCCCAATGATTTCTGTCTCCAGGGCGGTGCCCCAGTCGGTCAGATCCCCAGTGTCCATAACAAAATCTACAGGGAAACTCTCTACGACTTGTTTGGCAAAGGCATAGGCAACCGGATTGTTGTGGATATCCGATACATGCAAAGCGAGAACGTCGGCCTGAACCAGGCCAAGGGGTCCTAGTTCTTCGAGCTCCTGTAAGGCTGAGTATAAGTTACTTGCCAAGAGTTGCACTCTTTCCCCCAGTTCCTCTACTTGGGCCAAGAGATCCCAAGCCAGACCCAGAACCCAGGGGGCTGCTTCAATCATTCCTTCATATTCTAGATTTTCAAAGCCGGATAAATCATAGGTACTATAAAGAACTCCGATCACGAGGATGACCAAAAGAGCTGCTGCAAGTCCTCCTTGGATGAGCTGTCTTGGCCCTCGAACACCGGTCAGATAGAGCAGCGAGACAGATCCCAAAACGCCCAAGGTAACAAGTTTGAGGGAAAAGAACATGAGGACTTTCCAGGCAGCCATTGTTAGTGTATCTAACATTTCTGGAGACTGAAGATTGGGGGAAAAAGCAACCATTTTCAACACAGCTAGATCCACACTGCGCAGCTCCACATCAAACCGAATTGGTAGCCAGTGCGTTGGGGCATGAATTTGCCCAATAGGCGGAAGAAGAACAGTCGTTTGTGCTGGTGCGCCTAGCTTGACCCTGAGATTAATGGTAAATGAAAGAAATTGAACGTCCGTGCTAGAAAAGAGATGAATGAACAAGACAAGCCCCAAGAACGCAAAAAGAACCGGTACGTACTTACGCCGGTCCTTTACGAATTCTTGCATCTGCCTCCGCCTCCCCCCTACATGGAGCTCATCTAGTAGCTTGCCACAAGAGGCGTAATGCCATTAGAGCTGCCCTGTGCTTAACTTGCTCACGCGTACCCTTCCAAAGATGTCGCTGAACAATAGTATCACCAGCCGATGACAGACTAATGTATACGAGCCCCACAGGTTTACTCTCTGTACCGCCGCCAGGTCCGGCAATACCAGTTACTGCAAGCCCTAAGTCTGTGCCAGCCTTGCTGCGTACCCCTTCTGCCATTTCTTGGGCAGTCTCTGCGCTCACGGCCCCAAACATGTCTAGGGTGGCAGTGGCCACACCCAGCTCCTCCACCTTGGCACGATTGCTATAAACAACAAAACCCCGTTCTAAGAAGCCGGAACTCCCTGGTACATTCGTCAAACGGTGACCGATCAAGCCGCCTGTACATGACTCTGCCAGAGCTAAAGTGAGTTTCTTGGTCAAAAGCCGCTCGGCGATGACGGCTTCAAAACTCTGGCCATCCGTTCCGTAGAGATACTCCTTGGTTCGCCGCCGGATTTCTTCTTCCACGGGCGCCATGAGCTGAAAACCCTCCGCTTGACTTGATGCCTTCACTGCCATTCTTACCCGCACAGTACCCCCTGATGCATAAAGAGCCAAGCTGGGGTTGGTCTGCGTCTGCAAAATGTCTGCTAAGATTTCTTCCAGACCTGATTCACCAATGCCCACAAAATGCAGATTCTTGGTGACCAAACGTTCTCCAGAACTTTGCTTAAGTAAGAGTGGTACAGCCTGCGTTGAAAACATCGTCTTTAATTCCAGAGAAACGCCGGGCAATGCAATCACCACTTTGTCCTCTTTGGCCAGAAAGAACCCGGGTGCAGTACCCACTGAATTTGCTAGAACTTGGCTACCTTGAGGGAAAAGAGCCTGTCTGCGATTATGCGGAGGCATTGACAGCTGACCATAGCGTTCAGTGAACCAATCTTCGATATCCCGCAGAACCTCACTGTTTTCCTGTAACGGGCATTGCAGCACTTCCGCCACAACCTCCCGAGTCAGGTCATCATCCGTGGGTCCTAGACCCCCGCTCATAATCACAAGATCGCTGCGGCTCAGGGCTGTAGTTAAGACTCCACAAGCCCGCTTGAAGTTATCACCCACTGTGGATTTGTAGAAGACATCAATGCCTAAATCGGCTAGCTCACCAGCTAAATAAATGGCGTTCGTATCCACGATTTCACCCAAGAGTAGTTCTGTACCCACCATGATTAATTCGGCCCGCATCTTTAACACCTCGTTGTTTGTATTTTTTATATATTATGTTTATTTTCTGATAATAATATGATATAGTAAATAGGGCCCAGGGAAACTAGGAGGAATGTTGTGATGAGTAAGCGTGTTCATGGCATCGTTTTCTTGGTGGTCGTAGTCTTGTTAATAAGTACAAGTGCCTGCCTACCCAACTCCCCGTTGACAGCGTCGGCTCCACTCACTGTCTTAGGCACTCTCCAGATAGAAGGCAGTACGGAGGTGGCCGAAGCGCGCCTTATTATTGAACGAGGTAAGCATACCATCGAAGAGACTGTCCCCGTCTTGCAGAACAGCTTCAGCGCCACCCTCAACGTTCCCATAGGTGAATGGGAAGTTACGGTGTTGCTCGTTGATGGTCAAGGGTTCGTACTGTATCAAAGTAAGCCAGAGAAAACCCAGGTTTCTTTAGGACAAGAACCGGTCTTAGACCTGGTGTTGCGCCCGGCGGACAGCGACGTTCATGTCAAAATTGATCTAAACGACTATGTCTTTAAACATGTTGTCATGCGAGCCCGCATCCATTTCAATGATGTTGTCTACGAGGTCACCCGTGAAGATACCTCCACCCCGCTAGAATATAGGGCAGCCATAGCTCCAGGAAGCTATGAGTTTAAAATCGAACTTTACACGGAATCCTTCCGGATCGGGGATCGCATTAGCCCGGGAGTCTGGGATGTCATCCATGTGACCGAAGGAGAAGAACTATCCATTAGTTGGAGTCCTGCCACCAAGAACTTCCAGATCTCTGGTCGAGTAGAAACCCTCATTCCTGCCCCAAAGAACCTCGTACTCACTTCGGACTCCGAAAGCATTGAGCTTTCCTGGGATCCGGTCATCCATGAGAATGTCATGGGCTACTTTATTTTCGCCCAAAGTAGCCCCCTCGAGCGTTTCGAGCTTCTCAACTCCTCGCCCAGGGAGGAACTGCGTTTCCTTCATA
>JAAYOK010000263.1 GCA_012520355.1 Bacillota bacterium
AAGAAATGCTGGAAGCTATTTTGAATCGCTATATCGTAGAAGCTTAGGTCAATCGTGGGGAGGTGCCGTGGGGCACCTCTCTTCTTGCTAGGCGACCACTGGGCGACCACTGGGACAATCCCAAGGTGGAAACTTGTCATTGACAACCACTTTTCCAACCATTATACTTAGTGCAATTCAAACAACCGAAAGACGTTGAAGGGGATAAAGTAGGTTTTAGTACCAATTTGTAGAGAGCTGGTGGGTGGTGCAAACCAGTAATTGCCTGAAACTGAAGTTACACCCTGGAGTTGCCGACTGAAAGAAGAGTAGGTCGTGACGTGTGCCAGCGTTAGTGGCTGCGGGGGTGATGGCCCCCTAGAGGGAATCTATGCACGAGATTACGTGCTAAGATTAAACCAGGTGGTACCGCGGCTCAGAGTCGTCCTGTAATAGGACGGCTTTTTTGTTTGAAAAATATGAGGAGTGGTGAAGATGAAAGAAAGCAAACTCTTTAGTGGCCGTCGCATACCTCTGGAGATGCACAAACCTAAGATCGTGCAGAAACTATCCCTGGTGCCCACATCCCGGCGCCTTGAGGCAATCAGGGAGGCGGGGTTTAACTCGTTCTTACTCAAAAACGACGATGTATTTTTAGATCTGCTCACCGACAGTGGCGTCAATGCCATGAGCGACCGGCAACAAGCGGCCATGATGGTGGCGGATGATAGCTACGCGGGTTCTCGGACCTTTACCCGACTAGAGAGTACTTGCCGAGAACTCTTTGGGATGAAGCATTTCCTCCCAGCCCATCAGGGAAGGGCCTGCGAAAATGTGATAGCACAAACTCTGGTGAAACCAGGTATGGTCGTTGTCACAAACTATCACTTTACCACAACGAAGGCCCACATTGTGCGAAATGGCGGAACGATTGAAGAGCTTCCCATTGCCGAGGCTCTTAAAACCACAAGCGACCATCCCTTCAAGGGGAATATGGATTTGCATCGTCTCCAAGCCTTCATAGACGAACGGGGTAGCGAGAACATTGCCTTTGTGAGGATGGAAGCAGGGACCAATCTCATTGGAGGTCAGCCTTTTTCATTGGAAAACCTAGACGGCGTGCGAAGAATCTGTGATGCACATGGAATCTTGCTTATCCTTGACGCAAGTCTCTTGGCAGACAATCTCCATTTTATCAAGCAAAGGGAAGGCCAATGCCAAGACCTTAGTATTCGGCAGATTACTAGGAAGATCTGTGATCTTGTGCATTTACTCTATTTTTCAGGACGCAAGCTTGGTTGTGCCAGGGGAGGAGGTCTTTGCACCAATAGGGATGATCTGTACCAGGCCATGCGGGAGTTGATTCCCCTCTATGAAGGCTTCTTGACCTATGGCGGCATGTCTGTAAGGGAGATGGAAGCCATGGCTGTCGGACTCGAGGAGACCATGGACGAGGAAATGATCAACCAAGCCCCGGAATTTATCGCCTACATGGTGACCGAACTAGAAAAATTGGGGATTCCCGTGGTTACTCCGCCGGGAGGTCTGGGATGCCATATCAACGCCAGGGAATTTGTGGACCATATTCCGCAGGAAGAGTATCCTGCCGGCGCGTTGGCCGCGGCATTATACATTGTCAGTGGAATCCGGGGTATGGAGAGGGGAACACTCTCTCAAGAACGTGATGCAGCCGGAAATGAGTGCCTAGCTGATCTGGAGCTCGTGCGTTTAGCCTTACCCCGCAGGGTGTACACGCTTTCCCACGTACAGTATGCCATCGATCGCATTGCCTGGCTGTATCAGCATCGTCAGTTGATCGGTGGCCTTATATTCGTAGATGAGCCCAAGACACTCCGCTTTTTCCTCGGCCGTTTAGATGCCCTTTCTGATTGGCCAGAACGACTGGGTAAGAAGTTTGAAAGTGACTTACGAGCCATCTGACGCCGGCATGGGATGCGGAAGAATTTCCCAAAAGTTTTTCTTTACAAGGGCACATCTCTGTGCTATAATATTGCCAATTTAATCAAGTCAAACCGTTGATGCGGAGATAACGGTGATCATGCTCACACAGAGAGCCCAGGATGCTGAGAGCTGGGTTGAAAACAAGTCATCAAATGGACCGCGGAGGGTGCAGTGAACGGTAAGCAAAAGTGTTTACCCAGTATTCTGCAACGTGTGGGCATACGTCAGTTGCCGGGGATATGATGGTATCCTGCTAAGTGCATGAAGTGATCTTCATGAATCAAGGTGGCACCACGAGTTCGATGAGCATTAGAACCCGTCCTTGACATAATTTGTCAGGAGCGGGTTTTTTGTCGTTTGCTCCTGACCGAAGGGAGTTGGTCGTATCGTTTTACCCTGGTGGAAATTACGATTGAAACCAACTTTTAACGGAAAGGGAGGAAACTATGTCAAAAGGACGCTTTGGATCAAATGGAGGGCAATACATTCCTGAGGCTCTTATGCAGGCCGTCATAGAACTAGAGGAAGCCTATCTTGCCCTGAAGGACGAAGAAGAGTTTAAACGTACGCTACAGTCGCTCCTAAATGAATATGTTGGAAGACCCTCACGGCTCTACTTTGCGGAGAAAATGACCCGGGATCTAGGCGGTGCAAAAGTCTATTTGAAACGTGAAGATCTCAATCACACTGGTTCCCACAAGATCAACAATGTCTTGGGCCAGGCTCTACTGGCTAAACGCATGGGCAAGACTCGCCTTATTGCCGAAAC
>JAAYOK010000264.1 GCA_012520355.1 Bacillota bacterium
GGCAGATCCCGATGATGAGATTTGCCCCCAGAGCCACCGCCCACCGCTGTTTTTGGTTCGTCAGATAGGTGCTTACACTAGCCAAGAGAGCCATGGCAAAACCCAGATTGTACGATGCATAGAGAGTGCCGGCTTCAAGAGCTGCCCAGGAACCTCGAGTAGGAAAGGTTAAGGGATAGTGGAGTAAGCGTTTCAGAGCTATGCTACAGAGGATGATTACTAGAAGGGGTGCCAAATAGCCGCTGGCTCTACCTACTTCTTCAACACCTCTTTGTAAGACGAAGAATATAAGGGACACGCTGGCGAGCTGGAGCACCAAGCCTAAGGAAGGGTCATCTCCTAGGGTTCCCAATCCTGCAATCATCACACTTGCCCCAACGAATAAAAAGACGGAATAAAGACCATCCAAGATCGCGACAAAGCCCTGATCAAGCTGGTTGAAAAGGTCCCTGTAAGAACTACTTCCATAGCGAGCTCCCACCTCTAAGACTAATACGCTCCCAAGGGTTAAGAGGCACAGGGCCCACGCAACTCCAAAGAAACCAAGGCGACCATAGTTGACAAAGAAGATGACCAGTTCTTGACCGGAAGCAAAGCCGGCTCCAATCAGCCCTGAAACGTAAAGTGCGATAATCGACCAAAGACCCATAGCATCACCCCCTTAAGTCTATTCTAGGGGCCCGTCTGCTATGCACTGTGATCTTGAGTCTGCATCGATGCATACACTCACCACCAAATGCATAGACTAAGACAAGTCTATCTTTGGAGGTGGAGCATGTTTTTTGATGCCGATATAGTGGGACGAACACATTACGAGGACCCTTTATCCTCTGCACATTTGGCTCTTACACTAGCGTCTTTACCGCTAAAACCGCAAGTAGATATTGTCTGTGTGGGTACCGATCGATCCACAGGCGATTCCCTGGGACCATTCATTGGATCCGCTCTACTGAAGCAACAGGAAGAAGGGTTGTTACCTTCTAATATTTCTATTCACGGCACAATTCATGATCCCGTCCATGCTCTAAACCTTACAGAAACCGTGGAAGGCCTCAAACATGGGGACCGAGAGAGTACGATTATTGCCATTGATGCCTGCTTAGGAAAGGTCAAAAATATAGGCTATATCTCCCTTAAGCGTGGCCCTTTGCATCCTGGAACGGGTGTGAACAAGAATTTACCCACCGTGGGACACTATCATATTATTGGAGTGGTGAATGTAGCTGGTTTTATGGAGCACGTGGTATTACAAAACACCCGATTAAGTCTTGTTCTTAAGATGGCTGATGTGATTACAGAAGCCCTCACGATCTGCCTAGGGAATCATTTGTCCGAGGTTGAAGCTGCCCCTGGTGCTTGGCAGACGGTATGAAAAATGTTCCACGTGGAACATTTTTGCGCGAACGATGGTTAAGAAAAAGGGAGTGTTCCACGTGGAACACTCCCTTTAGATCCTTCTTAACATTTCCAACAAACGCTCAAGCTCTTCGTCAGAGTAGTACTCGATGGCGATCTTCCCGACACCTTTCCTATAGGTCATGGACACCTTTGTCCCCAAGATTCGCTGTAAGCTGTCCTCTAAGTCTACGAGCTCCGGACTTTTGATCCTAAGTGTTCCACGTGGAACACTCTTTGGCTTCTTTAGAATATCCTCAAGTTGTCTTACGCTCAGATCCTCCTGCAAAACCCTCTTGGCCAATTGGGAGCGCTTCCTGGCATCGCTTACCCCCAGGAGTACCTTGGCATGGCCCATGGATAGCTTACCTTCTTGTACCATTTGCCTTTCTGCCTCGCCTAGATTCAAGAGACGCAACGCGTTGGCAATGGAGGGACGCTTCTTACCAACAGCTGTCGCCACCTGGCTCTGGGTGAAACCGAACTCATCGATGAGCCTTTGATAACCTTCTGCTTCCTCAATGGGATTGAGGTTCTCCCTCTGCAAATTCTCCACCAAAGCTACTTTCATCATATCTAGATCATCAAAGTTCCGGATCAAGGCTGGTACCGCCTCTAATCCTGCCAACTCAGCTGCCCGAACCCTTCGTTCGCCAGCAATAAGCTCGTAACGTTCGCCATGTTCCCGCACCAAAATCGGTTCCAAGAGACCAAACTCCCGGATGGATTGGGCTAGTTCTTCCAGTTTTTCTTGATCAAAGTGTTGTCTCGGTTGAAAGGGATTCGCTTCAATTAAATCTAGGCGAATCTCCTCAATACCAGACTCAACCTCTGGCTCCTCAATTTCTGGAATTAAGGCCCTCAATCCTCGACCTAATCGTTGTGTACTCATGAATTCAAGACCTCCTGAGCCAGACTTTGGTAAGCCTCAGCTCCCTTAGACTTTGGATCATAAAGGGCAATGGGTTGCCCAAAACTCGGTGCCTCACCCAAGCGAACATTCCGCGGAATAATAGACTTATAGACCCGAACTGTGTTTTGGAAGTAGGTCTGAACATCTTCAATCACCTGCTGGGAAAGGTTTGTACGTACATCGTACATGGTCATGACAACGCCTTCCCATTCTAAAGCGGGATTCAAGTGCTCTTGCACCATAGCAATAGTACTAACCAATTGACTCAGACCTTCCAGGGCATAGTACTCGCATTGAATTGGGACCAAAACCGAGTTCGAAGCGGTTAGGCCATTCACCGTCAAAAGACCGAGGGAGGGAGGAGCGTCAATTACGACATAGTCATAACGATCCTGCACAAGCTCCAGGGCTTTCTTAAGACGGAACTCCCTCGAAATGGTAGATACCAACTCAATTTCAGCTCCTGCTAAGTCAATGGTGGCTGGGGCCACATGGTAATTCTCGATGGCCGTCGGCTCAATAATCCGTTCGATCTTTTCGCCTTCAATCAAGACGGAGTACATGCAACGACGAATTTTCCTCTTTTCGATCCCCACGCCACTTGAAGCATTCCCTTGGGGGTCCACATCCACCAAGAGTACTCTCTTACCGGCTAAGGCAAGATAGGCGCCTAGGTTGACTGCAGTCGTACTCTTGCCAACACCACCCTTTTGATTAATGATGGAGATCACTCTAGCCATCTGTCTCACCCCCAATAGGTTTCTTTACCGTGACAACCAGTTCATACACTTCTTCGTCGTCCCGCTCATGGACCTTAACTTCAAGTCCACTTGATTGCAGAGTATCCGTGAGCTGCTTCACACTATTCGTAAACAGTCGTAGATCTTTGATGATCAACTTGCGTTTTGCTTCCGTCTTTTTCTTCGGAACCTTATCCTTGACAGGATGAATGAGAGTTGTGACCAACTCTTCTGTCTGCTTTACACTTAGCTCCTCCTCAACAACTGTCTGCAACACTTTCAGTTGTTGCTCAACACTTTCTAAGCGTAATAGGGCACGGCTATGGCGCTCACTTAACATTTCCCGGGAAATAATTTCCCTGACTTCTGGCCGCAGTTTCAATAGGCGAATCTTATTCGCGATATTAGCTTGACTCACACCAAGTCGCTGGGCCAACTCCTCTTGAGTCAGGGAAAACTCTGTAAGTAACCTTTCGTAACCCTCCGCAATTTCGAAGACATGCAAGTCACTCCGTTGCAGATTCTCAATCAGGGCCAGTTCCGCGGCTTCCCGATCCTCAACCTCACGGACAATGGCGGGAATCACTTCCCAACCCAACTCCTTGCAGGCCCTGAGCCGGCGTTCTCCCACAATCAATTCATAGCCGATGGCACCCCGGCGGACCACGACTGGCTGCAAGAGGCCGTGAACCCTAATGGATTCTGCCAACTCGTCCAGAGCCGTTGGATCAAACTCTTGTCTAGGTTGATATTTTCCAGCACTGACCAAATGGATGGGGACGGATTGAACCGTCTCGCTCCAACCATCGAGGGTCTCAACGCTTGTCCCTTCGCTTCGCTTTCGATTCAAAAGAACCTCTGTCAACTTCATTGTCTCACCCCGCTACCAATTACTACACTAATTCTGTATGGAGAGTCGGAGTCCTTCCGAATTAATTGGCAAAACAAAAAGGAGTCTTGAAGTAGACTCCTTCGTGCGCATCTATAATGGCGATTTATTGGGAACCCCAGCCCTTCTCGGATAGGAGGAAGGGGTAGAAGCAAGCTTACGAAAAATGATCAGACTCCTGGATCCCATATCTAGGGGCAAATTGATTTCGAACATGTGTTCTTTTTCCACTTTGAGCTCCCGTAATGCTCTAGAACTCTCTTCAAGTTCGCTACTAGCTTCACTTCCCTTGTAGGCGACAAAACGTCCACCCACTTTCACCAGGGGCGTGGCCAACTCTAAAAGTACGGGTAAATGGGCCACCGCCCGACTGACCACCAGGTCATAGCTTTCTCTGTGATCAGGGGAGCGGCCAGCATCCTCCGCTCGAGCATGGAGCGTAGTTAGATTGGAAAGCCCCAGTTCCCTCGTGGCGCTGTCGAGAAACCGAAGTCGCTTCTGCAGGGAATCCAAAAGAGTCAAGGACCAGCCAGGTCGAGCCAGGGCCAGAGGAACTCCTGGAAAACCTGCTCCGGTGCCTAAATCTAGACAACGAAGCTCACCGGGCCAGTCTAAACGAAGCAAGGCCAGGCTATCTAGGAAGTTCTTTATCGCCATTTCCTCAGGAGCTACGATGCGAGTCAGATTAAGCGTCCGATTGGTCTCGATCACTTGTTCTGCAAAAATCAGAAAAGCGGGTAGGGAAGGTAGCAGTTCATCTAATTCCAACTCCTTGAGGCCAAATTCCAGAGTCGATTGGAAGACCTTCTTGTCAAAACTCATTCTTCTTTCCTCCGGTTCTCATGTTCAAGATAGATCAACAAGACACTAATATCCGCTGGATTAACCCCCGATACCCTGGATGCCTGACCAATGGAACTAGGCTTAATCTCTGAGAGTCTAGATGCTGCTTCCTTCGAGAGGCCCTTAACCTGATGGTAGGGGAAGTCTGGAGGAAGAAGTTTCTTTTCCATCCGCTCAAAGCGTTCAATGGCCGCCTCTTGTCTTGCTAGATAACCCTGGTACTTGACTTGGATTTCTACCTGCTCGGCAACTAAAGGATGAAGTTCTGGCAGGGTGTCAAACTCCTTAAGATCCTGGTACTTAAGTTCAGGACGGCGAAGCAAATCGGCTAAAGTGACTCCATGTTTCAAAGGGGCCGTGCCAAGTTGTCGTAATTTCTCATTCACTTCAGGATTTCCACCAATCGTCTTCCTGCTGAGCCGCTCCACCTCTTGACTGACCTGTTCATGCTTTGTGACAAAGGCCTGATACCGATCTTCACTGATTAAACCGAGGGAGTAACCAAGGGGTGTAAACCGAGCATCCGCGTTATCCATGCGCAACGAAAGGCGATACTCGGAGCGGGAGGTCATCATGCGGTAAGGTTCCGTTACACCTTTGGTGACTAAATCATCAATTAAGACCCCGATATAACCTTGGGAGCGGGGGATAATCACAGGCTCTTCATTCTGAAGATAACGGACGGCATTAATACCCGCCATGATTCCCTGAGCGGCCGCTTCTTCATAACCCGATGTTCCATTAATCTGTCCAGCCAAGAAGAGACCGGCAATATCCTTACTCTCTAAGGAAGAGCGAAGGGAGAGTGGATCTACGCAATCGTATTCAATGGCATAGGCCGGACGGAGAATTTCCACAGCTTCAAAACCCGGAATCGACTTCAACATCTCTTCTTGAATATCTAAGGGAAGGGAGGTGGAGACACCGCTCAAATAAGCCTCATTGGTCTCCCAACCCTCTGGTTCAATAAACACCTGGTGGCTCTCGCGCTGCGGAAACTCCACAATTTTGCTTTCAATGGAGGGACAATAGCGGGGGCCTGCACCTGTAATTGCTCCACTATACATCGCTGTACGACCTAGGTTTTCCCGAATAATCCTGTGCGTTTCGGCAGTTGTATACGTGAACCAACAGGGGACTTGCTCAATATTCAAATCTTCTGTCTCAAAGGAGAAACCGGGAACATTTGGATCACCAGGGAGCTTCTCCAGTTGATTATAGTTCAAGGAGCGCAAGTTAACCCGAGGGGGAGTCCCTGTCTTAAAGCGCATAATCGGTAGCCATTTGGCCAGATTCTTCGCTAATGAAATGGCTGTATGTTGTCCTTGGGGACCCGATTCGTACTGGAGTTCGCCAATATGAATCACCGAGCGCAAGTAAGTGCCAGTGGCCAAAATCACGGTGGGCGCATACACTCGCACATCACCCCGGAGCAAGACGCCTTGCACCGAGCCTCCCTCCACCAAGAGGTCTGTAACCAGCGCTTCTTTGAGAAATACGTTCTCGGTGGTCTCCAAAATATTCTTCATCCGCCTCTGGTACAGTTTCCGATCCAATTGAACCCTGAGGGATTGTACTGCCGGGCCTCGCTTCGTGTTGAGCATTCGCATTTGCATAAGCGTAGCATCACAGTTCTTACCCATCTCGCCCCCAAGGGCGTCTACTTCTCTCACCAATGTGGCTTTACCGGAACCACCAATACTTGGATTACAGGGCAAAAGGGCCACATTATCCAGATTCAAGGTTAGAATCAATACTCGCCGACCCATACGGGCCGCAGCCAAGGCTGCTTCCACTCCTGCATGGCCAGCACCGACCACGATAACATCATAATTCTGAGGCATAATGTATCCCTTCCTTCTACTTCCCAATACAAAATTGAGCGAAAATCCTGTCCAGAACATTTTCTCGCACAGTCTCACCTGTGATCTCACCTAAATGTTCTAGGGCACCATAAAGATCAACTGCAATCAAATCAAGTGGAAAGCCTTCCTGCAAAGTCTGCAGTGATTCTTCTAAAGCAAGCTTCGCCGCTTCTAAAGCATGCTTGTGCCTCGTCCGAGTAATGAGGGCCCTGGAACCCGCTGAACTTGTGATTTGTCCACTCCCGACAAAATCTAGGATCAAATCGCCAAGACGCTGTACAATCTCTGCACCATCCTTAAGCAAAGACATCTCCAAACAGGGGGTACCCTGTAAGTTACCCAAGTCTTTCAGATCCCAAAGGGGAGGAAGATCCACCTTATTGATCAGCACAATTCTTCTCTTCGTCTCGGTCCGTTCCAAAACTGCAAAGTCTTCGGCGGTCAAAACCTCGCTGCGATCTAAGACATGGAGAACCAAATCTGCGTCCTCCAAGAGATCCAGACTGCGAGCAACGCCAAGCTGTTCCACCATATCGCTACTATCTCTGATTCCTGCCGTATCAATGAGGCGAAGGGGAATCCCCCGCAAGTTCACCACTTCTTCAATGCTATCCCTTGTGGTACCGGGAATATCTGTGACCAAGGCCCGTTTTTCATCGAGGAGAGTATTAAGGAGACTTGACTTACCTACATTAGGCTTGCCCGTAATCACTGTCTTGAGTCCCTCCCGGAGAATCTTGCCCTCATCAGCTGTTAAGAGTAACTGAGCGAGCTCTTTGGTGGTCTCCACTAAGGTTTTCTCCATGAGCTGCAACTCAATTTCAGGCAGGTCATCCTCGGGAAAGTCGATACTCGCTTCCACCTGAACCGTAATTTGATAGAGACGTTCCTGCAGATCCTTGATCTTCCGACTGAGGCTACCTTCTAGTTGATCGATGGCCACCTCTAGGCCGAGACGGGTTTGGGAACGAACAATATCCATCACAGCCTCGGCCTGGCTCAAATCCAGCCGTCCGTTCAAGAAGGCCCGTTTGGTAAATTCTCCTGGCTCTGCCAGGGTAGCCCCTTGCCTGAGGCACAGGGACAAGACTTCTTGAACGACCATAACGCCTCCGTGGCATTGCAGCTCCACCACATCTTCCGCTGTATAAGAGTGGGGGGCCCGCATCACGGCTGCTAATGCTTCGTCTATAGTCCGTCCTGTTTCGGGATCGACCACCTTACCGTAACGCAAGCGATAATTGCCAAGCTTTTTTAAACTTTGCCCTTGCTTGCTACGAAAAACCTGATCAGCTATGGCGATAGAATCTGGACCGCTCAAACGAACAATGCCAATGCCCCCTTCGCCTAGGGGGGTGGCCACAGCTGCAATCGTTAGTTCTGTCATGTCTACCACCTCAGCTTCTATTTTACCACGAAACAAAAAAGGGCGTGCAAAATGAACTCAATTTGGTCCATTTGCAAGCCCCAATAGCTTCGATTCTACTCTACTCCGGTAAGATAATTACCCTACGATAGGGATCTTGCCCCTCGCTTTGGGTAATGACTCCGGGAAATCCCTGCAACTCTTGATGGACAATACGTCTTTCAGCTGCGTTCATGGGATCCAGTGCTACTCTCCGATTGGAGGATTCCGCTTTCATAGCCGCCCTTTGGGCTAGGGAACGTAAGGTTTCTTCCCGCTTAGCACGATACTCACCGATGTCAAGATTAATCCGCATCCATTCGCCACCCTGACGATTCACGGCAAGACTGGTAATATACTGGAGACTATCAAGCGTCTGTCCTCTGCGACCAATGAGGATGCCTAAATCATCACCATCAATCCGCAGATTAATGCTCTCTTCATCGGCTTGGCCCGAAACCTCAGGAGCGAGACCCATATGGCCGAGAAGTTCTTGGAGAAACTCCACAGCTGCCTCAAGCTTCACTTCATACTCGGGTATCTTCTTATCGACGCGCACTTTGGCTTGTTTCGAGCCAAGTATTCCCAAGAAGCCTTTATTGCCTTCTTCTAATACCGTAACCTCAACATCCTCGCGCTCCACATTAAGCGCTCGAAGCGCTTCGGCGATGGCTTCGTCCACCGTCCGAGCAACCACTTCAATCGACTTCATCATTTAACCCCCTCAATTCACGGGATACATCTTATTGATCCACAATTGTTGCCCAATGGAAAATACGTTACCGACAATCCAATACAAGACCAAACCTGAAGGCAACCTCAAGCTGAACATACCGATCATAATCGGCATCACGATCAGCATCGATTTCTGTTGAGACATATCGCCGGTTGCGGACAACTTACTCTGCAAAAACGTGGTA
>JAAYOK010000037.1 GCA_012520355.1 Bacillota bacterium
AGCTAGACTTCTCCATGATCTGCCGGAACGATGGATCGATTTTCCTGTCTTTGTTCCAAAGAATGTGAACAACCTCATCATTCCATGCCTTGAGCTCTACCCCCTTACCCTGAATTTCTGTGAACGAGCACTGAAGGGAAGATAGTCTCTCCTTGGTTTTCCAGATCGCGTTAGGAAGGACTCGGCATGGATCTTCTTCATATAGATCTTCTAGAACTCTGATAAACTCGTCTACATCGACTATGTTCTTCATACCTTCTACCTCTCGTCATCATGTGTAGTACTTGGTAGTCAAGCATCCTTAAGGCCAATGTCCTTTGCACCCGTAAACATCCATAGAGACAAGACAATGTTGGAAACCATCAAGGAGTAAAGGTTGATACGCTCCACCAAACCGGCATATTGAGGCTGAAAATTGGCAACGAGTACTGTAAGCAAGCCAGACGTAATGAAAACTAGACTAAAGAGGGCTAAAAATCTTGACATAGCAGGATGTTTCTTGGTCTTGGCCAGTCCTATTGCTAGGAGCAAGGATAAGACGATATAACAAAGGACGATAACTCCAGTGATGGCATAGTGCATATTGTTTTGGAAACTACTCGTCCATTCTGTGTCAGCCAAGGGGAAAAGCTTGTAGCCAATAGTGGATAAGACTTCGGCCACAGCCTTCAAAACCAAGCCCGCATAAAAGGTCCGATTGATTCTGGTAACGCGCCGGAAAAAGACTAAGAGTACGAAGCAAAAAAGAAGATTAAAGAAGTCATATCCGTAGAGAATTCTACTGGCCAGCCCTTGACTCACTGCAGAATTCGCTGTCAAGTCACTAACTGGCTGTGCTAGGGGATTATAGCCGGGCCAAAGGATCCTACCTGCCACTACGTGGGACCAATAGAAAAGAGAGGCCACAACGCCAGAGAGTGCTAGTAGACTGAGGCTACCCTTGTTCCCAAGAGTCAGTTTCGTTTCCATGATTTTTGTCCCCCTATTTCTGTTTTCGATACAACTGGTTATATTGACGAACGTGCTTCCTCAACTCTTCAATGGCCTGGGCCTCATCTTGAATGTTGTTGTCGTATTTGTGGAGTAACAGGAACACTTGGGCATAAAAATGCAGGGCCATGGTGTAAGCATCTCCCTGAATAAATCGATCATCATCAATAAATTGCTGGAGTACCTTGGCCTGATTGGCCAAAATCCTGTCGATAAATGTAACACGAAAAAGTTCGCCGAGCTCTTGGTTACCGTATTGTTCGATGGCGAGCAGGCGCCTGAGCTTGGAAATATAGTCATCCTTGAGGTAGAAGAGAAAAATGTTCGTACAGAGGGTTTCAAAGGCTTCATCTGAAAAGCAATCGTATTGGCTGGATATGTCAGGATCACCCGTCTTGGGAACACGCAAACTTTCGAGTGTCTTCTCATACCTTTGGATGGTTTCTGTAATAATGGTATCCAAGATGTCTCGTTTACCCTTGAAATGGTTGTACAGTGAGCTTTCTTTGATCCCCACCGCCGCAGCAATCTCGCGGATGGTTACCGCCTCATAACCGAAGCGGGAAAATAGGGTCAAAGCTTCGTACAGGATTCTCTCTTTGGTCGTCAAATCATACTCTCCTCAGTGGTTCTAGACTCCGTCTGATTTCTAGTAACGTTTTCCATCAGACAACCTAGATTATAAACTAACGAGCGTTAGTTTGTCAACCTGTGACAAAAGACGATGTTC
>JAAYOK010000265.1 GCA_012520355.1 Bacillota bacterium
TCATTCAGCATACGCTCATCATCAATGGTCTGGCGGACTTGGTGGACTTTCAGATAGAAGAAAGGGAGGACAAAAACAAGAAGATACGGCAGGATTTGGCCACAGGTGGTAAGGACAGGTTTTTTCTCCTGGGGGAGTATCAAGGGCAAATCATTGCTACAATCGAATATGGGCCCCCAAGCGAGCTTTTGCTACAATGTACGAATCAGGAATTACTCGGTGTGCCTGAGATTGGGACAGTCTTTGTCTGTCCGAACCACCAGCGGCGAGGGGTCGCCTCGCTTTTACTCAGGACCTTGTTTCAAGAGCTGAGTCAGGCTCAGATTGACCAGGTCTGTCTGGATAGTGGTTATCCGTTGGCACAGGAGATTTGGACCCACATCTTCGGTGAACCCACGTATGTTCTGAAAGACTTTTGGAGTCCGGGAGGACACCATCTGATCTGGCGAGTCGGGGTAGCAGAGATGATGAAGGCCTGGAAGCATTGAAAACACTCTTGAGGGAAGACTACAGGTGGATCCTGATCCTTTGGGGGGATTTCTCTATGGACCTAATTGTACTTCTAGGTGTGCTTCTTCTCATGTCTGCATTCTTTTCGGCAACAGAAACTGCCTTTACCTCGTTGAATAAGTTCAAACTCAAACATGAGAGAGCCAATGGAAATCGAAGGGCTGCCTCTGTCTTGCGCTTGGCTGAAAATTATGATCGGGTGTTGACCACGCTCTTGATCGGCAATAATATCGTTAATATTACAGCGGCCTCCATTGGTACCGTGTTCTTTACGCGGAACTTCGGGGAAATCGGAGTCACCCTATCTACGGTGGTTGTCACGGCATTGGTGTTGATCATTGGAGAGATATTTCCCAAGACCTTCGCCAAACAAGGCGCGGACCAATTTGCCATGTTGGTGGCTCCAGTGGTAGGGATCTTACTTGTAATTTTTGCTCCCCTCAACCGCTTCTTTGGCTGGCTCAACGAGGCTCTGGCTCGGAGGTTGAGAATCTCCAAACAGCAAGGGATTACCGAAGAAGAACTCCTGACCATTGTGCAAGAGGCCCAGAGTGAAGGGGGCATTAGGGAGCAGGAAGGGGAGTTCATCCGATCGGTGTTTGAGTTTGATGATCTAGAGGCAGGAGATATCTTAACGCCACGAGTGGATGTTGTCGCGATTGCAGAGGGGGCTACGCCAGAGGAGATCTTGGCAGTATTTCGCGACTCGGGTCACTCCAGGCTCCCCGTGTACCGAGGCTCCATTGATGAAGTGGTGGGGATTGTCAATCACAAGGATTTTCATAATCAGGTGGTCCAGGGCGGAAAGTCCATTTCATCCATCATTCAGCCAGCTACCTTTGTACCTGCAGCGACGAAGCTAAACTCCCTCATGGTCCAATTGCAGCAAAGGAAGTCGCATCTAGCGATTGTCCTCGATGAATTTGGCGGCATCCGCGGGGTGGTTAGTATGGAAGATATTCTGGAGGAACTGGTGGGGGAAATCTGGGATGAGCATGATCGGGTGGTAGACGAGATCATAAAGACCGGTGAGCATGAGTACAGAGTTCTAGCTTCCACGAGTCTGGAGAAATTTTTTCGAACCCTGGGCGTCCGTGACGAAGAGACGGAGGCGTCCACTGTTGGTGGCTGGGCGATTGAGCAATTGGGAAGAGTCTCCGCAGAGGGCGATAGCTTTGAGTATGAACATCTCTCTGTGATGATCGCAAAAACCCGGGGGAGGCGGATTCTAGAGACCATCGTCCGGGTTAAAGCGACCTAAGACGAGCAAAAAAGACGAGGTCAACCGTGACTAACCTCGTCTTTGTCGTGTTTAGAAGCGTATACCGGTTTGGAGACTGAAACCAGTCCCTTGGGTGCTGGGAATGAAAAGGCCAAGAGCATTGAGGAGACTCAGACCTATCTCAAAATTGGCAAACTCCAGACCCCAGCCTAGATCAAGTCGAAGGGCTGCTTTACTCTGCTTAACCAGAGCAGTCTGAATGGGCATAAACGTCCATGGACGATACTCTACCCCCAGCACCTGACGGGAAGAGAGTCCCGTGGACTCAGACTTCTGCCAACTGAGATCGGCCAA
>JAAYOK010000266.1 GCA_012520355.1 Bacillota bacterium
CGGAACTCATTACGAAGCTCGAGTTTGCCACACTCCTCGACATTCCCATGCCCATGGGGGGCGGAATTGTTGATACCACAGGAATCGAGCATTACCTAAATGTTCTCCTGGGAGGCAGAACCTTTGCTGAGTTGGAGATCCCCTACCGGGCAGTGGTGGTCCATCTGGCTACAGGCAAAGAACATGCTTTAGGCGATGGGTCCGTCAGTAAGGCCATTCAAGCGAGCATGTCAATTCCAGGGATGTTCGTTCCTGTGGAAATTGATGGGGAGTATTACGTGGACGGTGGCTTGAAGAATCAAGTACCCGCCAATGTGGCAGCCGACCTAGGTGCTGATGTGATCATTGCGGTATCCCTAGAGCAAGACCATGCCGATCCAAATTATCGGCGGATCACTGATAATTTGCGCATGTCACTCACGGCCATGATCGAAGGCTATAATGTGTTTAACACGGCCATGGCCGATGTGTTAATCGTGCCCGATGTGGGCTTGGATTCCTCCATGGATTACCGCAGGGGACCTTACTTTATTGAACAAGGATACAAAGCAGGAATTCAGTACATGGATCAAATCAAAGCGGCTATTTTGGCCAAAGACCCAGACTTTGAGTTCATCCCCTACCGGCAAGCGGGCTACAGCAGCACGGAGCTGAAACAGCTGGCACAGGTGGCGGAGCGCTCGGTGGCCAATTTACCACGACGCTTCACATTGAAACCCCTAATTGAATTTGACTCGGATTATAACTTCCCCAAATTTGGCGGAAAGTTCACCCATGGTCCCCTCAACTGGTTTGGCATAGGGTACCGCTATGGGTTCGATCTGGATAATGGAGGGCATGAGCTTTTTGTGGATTGGGGCCGGGAAAACTGGGGCGAAATCGAGCTCTACGTTCGGAACAGCAAGAATCGGGAGTTGCCTACCTTCGGGGCTTCTCTGCGGGGTCCGAAAATCGATCAGCTGATGCTTGAGGCCACATACGTTTCCCAAGGAGACAAGGCTTGGCAGGTGTCGGCTTCCAACAATAAACTACTGGAAACAACCCGGGGTGTTGCGGGTTTGGCCTTCCGGGTAACGGGTCTCAGACCCGAAGATGAGGAGACTCCCATTGAAGAAACTCTCCTCATGGCTGTGGCTCCCCAGATTCAAGTCTTTCCCTGGGGCGAGAAACAGTTGCCCGTTGGCCTGGCCATGACCAAGCCCTACATTATGGGTGGAGTCACCATTGAATCTCCCGTGGTGGAGTTGAGCGTGAAACCCAGCTTCAGGGTGGGAGTCGGTACCGAGATGGATCTGTTCGGCCTCTATCCCAGTGACATTTCCCTGGGCGTGGAACTCGATTCCACATCGAAAACAACCTGGAGATTCGGCATTAAGAGCCTCAAGTTTTAGCGATTTTAAAAAGCCCAAAGCGTAGATGCTCTGGGCTTTTTCCTTATTTAGAACTGATAGGTCAGAGAAAGGGTTCCTTGGGTTCCCGTGGAGGAGATGCGTTTCTCCCCATAGAGCTGAACTAGACTGAGCTGTAATTGGACCGAACCTGGGAAACGATGGGTGTACGCGGGTCGGATAATTCCTGTTTTCTCCTGAAACCCGTGCAGAATCAAGATCTCCAGGGAATCATCGGCACTAAAGTCATAGCCTAATCGTCCGTAGAGGTAGTGGGCTCCCTTGATTTCCCCAGCTTGGGGCATCATCGTTATGGGATCGACGGTGGGCATGACATAGGGCTCAAGCAAGGAACCCTGGCCACGGTAGATGTACTGGACCTGGGTCAATAGACCCTTGCCAAGGGCAAAGGTGTAGTCTCCCCCCAGGACTCCTTGGACATACTTTTCATTGACGGAAAGGGGAATTCGAGCAATCTCCAAGGGGCTGTCCGGCTCAGCAAATTTCGTTGGACCACCATAACTCACTTCACCCCAGACGCCTACAGGCCCGAGGGTCCCCGTTGCAGCTAGGCCCAGGAAATTCTGGCGGCGGTAGGTGCCCTCAAAGGTTGGAACCATCCCTCGATCAGGATCCATCTTCAAGACCATTTCGAGTCCGGGCATGGGTTCGAAGCCCGAAAAGAAGCTAGCCTGTAAGTCAAAACCACCAAGCTGGGTTTCAGCCCGGACTGCTATCTCCGAGTTCTTGCCTAGCCCCCGGGGAGCCTTGGTGTCTTCGATGGCTTTTAAAACCAAAGCAGCCTGGGGATCGTCCCCTGTGATCATTTGCTTCATCTGATCGTCAATTTCCTGAGGGGCAAAAAACGGAATTACCACACCGGTCAAGGACCAATTGGAGCCGTAATAGGTGGCCTGACCAGCCCAAATCGGTTCTCCGCCCATGTCGCCGCTGGTCAAGGAATCAAGACTCATTCGAGCAAAGTAGTTCGTGGGATTGAAGCCATCGGCAGTTCCCCAACTGATTAACTGGCGACCGATTTGGTAATCTAAATCCCCTTGATACCCACTGAGTCGGAGTTGATCGAGGGTGAGGCTACCATCCTTCTGCTTCCAATCCCAATAGCCCTTGGTGGAAAAATGGAGTTTGCCACCGAAATCCAGTTCATCCTCTAAGACGAAACGGAATCCTGCACGGGTTGAAGTATGGACCAGTTTCTCGGCGTCTTGATCCCAAAGGACACCCAGGGAGGCACTGAGCTCACCGGTTGGTTCCAGGGCCAAAACAGGCAGACTGACTAGGAAAATGGCTAACACAAGAAGTGTGACTTGCATCCTTTTCATCTTCATCACTTGTCATCCTTTCGAAATTTGTCCCAAGCTTAACGCCGCAAGTTGCGTACGGTGAAGACGCTGTCGTCCACGTCCTCTTGACTCATCTCTGTGATCTGTAATAGGGTCCTGGTTCCCTTGATCTCGTCTTTCATCACGAGGTCGTGGGGAATCAATTCGCCATCGAGGGGCTGGAAGTTCTTCATGGTCAACGTCTTGGCCAATGTCCCCCCTTCGTTAAAGAAGGCGATTTTGACGGGTACCATTTTGTCCACCTCTACCCACATCTGGATGCTGGGGTAGAGTACATCGGGACTATCCGCTGTTAGTTCTAGGACATAGCACTCTGCGCCATCAACCACCTCGTTTGCCAGGCGTTTTACGGAATAATCATCAGAGTAATTGAAACCACCGCCGATTTCATCATAGGTAAAGTCGGTTCCCATAAAGGAATCGCCAGTCATGTGGGAGGCGATCCGTCGTTCTCTCCCTAAGGCCGGCATATAAAGCCACATTTGGCTCTCTTGACCTTTCTCGTTAATGGAGAGAAACTTGGTGCCCCGCACATCGGCTGGAGCTAAGTACTCGAGGAATTGCTGATCCCCCGTGTCATCGGTTTTGAGAAAAACCTTCACCGCATAGACACGTTGGGCACCCCGCGCGTTTTCTGTGATCAGAACCAGTTCGGCTGTACCTGAGCCACTCAAGATGGTGTCAAAACTCATTGTATCCAAGATTTCTTGACCCGTAAGTTCCTGGGCATCAACCGTTGTGCCTAGGGCACAGATGACCAAGACAAGCAGTAACAAAAGTGTCTTTTTCATTCCTCTACCCCTTTCTAGTTTCCTTTTCTCAATGTAATGAATGACCATGGGAATGACAAGCAGCGCGGCCAAGGAACTGACCACCATGGTGAGGGAGATCAAATAACCAAAGACGGCAATGGCCCTGAAGTGCGAAAAGACTAAGACCAAGAAGCCAAGAATTAGAGCAAGGGCGTTAAAGAAGATGCCCCGCCCGGCTGTGGAACCTGCTCTCCAGAGAGATTCCTCGACACCATGCCCCCTCGCCAGTTCCAGTCGGTAGCGGCTAATGTAGTGGACAGCGTAGTCTACTCCGATTCCAATGGCGATACTGGCAATGATACTGGTGATGGCATCGAGGGGCAGATGGGCGATCCCCATGACACCAAAATTAACGAGAACGGTGAAGAGTAGCGGTAGCAAGCTAATGAGACCAAAGATGAGGGATTTCATCATCAAGGAAACGATGATTCCTACGGTGATAGATGAACTGGCTAAGCTAGAAACCTGGGTTTGCACATACCGGCCCATCAGACTCATCATCACTTTGGGAGTTCCGGTGAGGCGGACCTTGAGATCTCCGCCTCCATAACGCTGGGCCAAATACCCTTCCACCTCATCCATCACATGTTTCATCTCCCTGGCATCCAGGGTCTTCATTTGGGCGGTGACTAAAGCCTGGCTGTAGTCATAAGACACTAAGGCATCTAGACCCGAGCCCCCCTGCATGGTGAAGAGCAAGAGCTGTTGGGCAATCCCCTCCCGGGTTTCTGGCACCATATAGTAGTCTGGATCTCCGTCCCAGAGGGCCTGATTCAGCTCCCGTACCACATCGGCCATGGATGTTGCGTTGTTAATTGTATCCCAGGAATTGAGGTAGTCCTGAATGTGAATCAGTTCTTCCACGAAAACTGGCTCCTTCACACCATCGGACATGCCTGTATCCACCACAACGGAGATTTGCATGCTACCCCCAAAGACGTCTTCAATGACCTGGGTGCCTCGCTTAACGGGACTCGAATCACTAAAGTAGTTGACGATGTTGCTTTCTAGAGTAATCCGAGTTGCTCCATAGCCAAAGAAAATGGTCACCACAAGAACAGCGACTAAAAGCCCTCGGGGATGGTCGATCGCGAGGCTGCTCAGGGCGTTTAGAATACGCGTCAGAATTCCGTCCTGACCTGACGTTGCCCCATCCTTGTTGGCTTTCGGTGCTTTGGCCAAGATCAATAGGGCCGGTACAAGACTGAAGGAGAGAACCATGGCCAAGAATACGCCGATGGCAGTTAAAACACCGAACTCCCGCATGGGCTGTACAAAGGCGGTAATCAAGGAGGCAAAGCCTGCAGAGGTGGTCCAAGCAGCCATGGCCACTGGTGAGGTAATCACGCGAAAGGTCTCAACTAGGGCTGCTCGTTTGGGCAATCCTTTGGCCAATGCTTCTTTGTAGGTATTGAGGATATGAATGCTCGATGCAACCCCAACTGTGACCAGGATGACTGGCATCACCATCGTCACAAGGGAAATGGGGATCCCTTGCCAAATCATAATGGCAACCGTCCAAATCACACTGGCCCCAACTGTGACTAGGGGAATCAGCACGCCGAGGATGGAGCGGAAACTTAGAAAGAGGGCCAGCCCAATTACGATGACAACCACAGGAACTAGAACTAAGAGATCCTGTTTCATCGCCATCTCGGTATAATAGAAGATGTAGGAATCACCAACGATATGGATATTCTCCGGACCCGCGTAATCTTTCGTCGTCTGTTCAATCTGGCGGAGCACCTTGTTGATGTCGCCGACCTGATTGTCTAGGTCCAAGAGGAGGGCAGCACCCCGCCCATCGGCCGTAATCAGGACCCCTGCGTAGGGACTATTTAAGATGCGAGCTTTAAATTCCGCAATTTCCTCACTGGTTTGGGGCAGACTGTCCGTCATAGGCCCAATTTCAATACCGAAGAAACTACTCTCCACCATTTGGGCGGTGAGGGGACTTTGTACCTCGGCTACGCCCGGGATCGCCAAGAGTTCTTGCTCGAGTTGGGCGATTTTCCCAAGTGTGCCAGGGTTAAACACATCGTCACTTTCGATGGCGATGAAAAAGAGCTCTTGGGAGCCAAAATCCTCTGCCACTGCCTGCAAATCCAAAAGTACCGGATCATCATCTGGAATCATGGCATCGATACTAGCGTCAAACTGCATGCGAGGGAAGATACTCAAGGCTCCCAGGGTCAGGAGTACAACAACTACAATGATCAGCCAGGGCCGATCTAAAACCATTTCGATCCACCGTTTCAAGTCAATTCCACCTCTCCGACTGCAAAATCACATTGAGGGCTGCGAAGGAACCTGTGATCATTGGGTTATCTGGTTCTAGCAAGGATTGCACCCCTATACCGAAAAGACCACCAAAGAACAGACTAGCCAGCGTTTCTCGCTCGTAGGGAGAACCTAGGCCCTCTACGAACTCATCGGTAAAAACGTCGTTGAGAATTCGATCGGTAAAGCGGGTGAAAATTTCCCGGACTTCAAGACGCAGAGGTTCTGACCAGAGCGCTAAGCCTACTAAGTCATAAAGCACACGAAACAAATCGGGATCGTTTTTTAGCACCTCTTGGTAAAGGCGGATAAAGCACTCGCCAATTTCCTGGGGAGTCATCCCTGGTTCTAGGTACTGTTGGAGATAGATGTAGTAGGTGTTAGTTACATGACGAGCTACCGCTAAGAGCAAACCTTCTTTATTCTGATAGTGATAGCTGATTTGGCTGACTGCAACTTGGGCCTCCGCCGCAATTTGCCGCAGTGAAGTCTGGGCGTAACCTTCACGGGCCATGACAGTATAGGCCGCATCGAGAATTTTCTCTTGTTGACTCGACTCTAGCAAAATATCACCCCATTTCAATCGGACGACCGTTCGAATCCTGCCCTTATTATACCAGTTAAATTGATCGAGGGACAGTCCCTCACACAATTTTGCGAATTGCGCACTGTTGCCTGAGGGACTGTCCTTCCAAGGAGGAATGGAAATGAGAGTGTTTTTGGGTATTCGTTTGCCCAAGGAGCTTGAGGCCACATGTGA
>JAAYOK010000267.1 GCA_012520355.1 Bacillota bacterium
TCACGATAAAGGAGGTTACTCTCCTTAACAGCATTCGCAACATGCGTGAAGAAGAGACGTCCTACACGATAATTCTGGTTGTGGTAAAAATCTCCGCCTTCATCATCTCGTTCTCGTCGTAGTTGTCGCTTCCTCATTCCATCTAAATAACTGTGATAATAAGTTCGATATGCATCATGGCTAATCATTCCGGTGTCGAGCGCGCGTCTTGCAATAACCAGCGGACTGACTTTATAACGCCTCGCCATATCACGCCACACAGTGGCATGATCGGATTGACGAAGTCGTTGTGGTAAATCTCCATGCAGTGTCTCCGTTGGTACCAAGAACTCACCAGCGATTCTGTTACAGACTCTTTCTATGGCATGATCAGCGGGTTGGAGAAACGCCAAGTCAAATACGGCACTACGTCCAAGCCATAGATGAGCTAGTTCATGGGCTAACGTGAACATCTGAGCCGCTTTATAGTCTGCCCCGTTGATAAAGATTAATGGAGCATACTCATCAACCAAGACAAACCCACGGAACTCCATGGTATCAAGTTTACGCCTCGTGTTATTACCCACTACTCCGTTTCTGACTACCATAATTCCGGCTTGTTCAGCACTCCGAAAGATCTTGACCAGAGCATCTTCCCACGTACTCGTACTATCCGCCCAATCCACGGACAGACCAAGCGCACTCCTAATGCTGTCGGCAACTTCCCAAGCATCGTCGGTGACGCTGGCCGCACCAACAAAGCTCTTGGGACCAAAACCATCTTCAATCAGATATTCCCGGAGCCATGTCTGCCGAGCCATCATTATCTGGACGGTATCTAGCAAATTGCGACTCGGTTCTGCTAGCACATCGTCGCCAAATGTTCGGTAATTTGGAATTGCGAGCTCCTCTGTTGGAGGATCAGGGAGAAACAGCACTCCAAGTGGAACATAAGTCTTCTTCGCCAAATCCTCCAATTGACGGAGAGTTGGTTTTACCTCACCATCAAGCCACCTATTCAGCATAGGGAGTTGTTGTTCAAGTTGAACTCTCTTCTCGGATTTGTCCACCGCCCACTCTAGAACATCACGGCTAACATCGACTCGGATAGATCTGGCCATTGCAACTCACCTCCCGCAGAACTTGGTTAAGACATATTATGTCTCGCACATCCCGAAGTATCAAATGTAATATCTATTCGATAACAGCCCACAGTTCCTGTAGCAGGACAACCTCACCATAATCTCATTTCGAGTGTTTGGGTTATTGTTACGTTTTCGTCAACTCGGGGTAATTCCCTGCTAACAACCTAGAAATAGCGAAAACCCGGGTAAAACCCGCCTTGGATGTGATTGTCACTGCGTTGTTCCGCTCCATTACTTCCACCTCATCAGTTAGCCAATTGGTAAGATCATCGCCCTTGGCCCGTCCTAAGATGGGTTGTTCACTTGAAAACGCACCGTATCCGTAAGCCTCACTCCGTTTTGGAGAGTGACCCAAACCTCTAGTTCGTGCCATGAGCCGTTCCTAAACACGGTGGTATCGATGGAACCTTGAGGTAACTTACGATCTTGATAGATCTCCTTCCCGTCCAAGTGGAGTACCACTTCTTCAATGCGATTGTCCTGCAAAACCAGGTCAAGCGCGAGGGTAAGGTCTCCCGAGACCAGCTCCCCTTCCTGGGGACTAACAAAGGCCACCATGTTCGCCATATAGTCCACCACCACGTCATCGACTACGAGGGCGTTGCCACGATAGACTTTCCCTTTGTCCCTGGGCAAGACAACCAGCACCGCGGCCTCGTTCGCGGCCAGAGTCACCTCGTTGTCTGCGTAAAACTCCTTCGTCACCAAGTCATAAAGTAGGCCACTTTCGGTAATGGTCGCTTCATCTTCTGTGGCATTGTAATACAAATACGTGGGATAGGCTTCCCTTGCTCCAAAGTCTGTTTTGAGGAGATCAAGCTGCAAGATTTTTCCATCCCACACATTGATGAGGCCTCCTAAAAATCCCACATGAGAACTGCCATAAAGGGCATAGTTTGTAGAAGCCCACTGACCCTTCATGGCATCACCTGTGGCATAAGGAGTCTTTTCATGCTCTTGCTTTCTCAAACCCTCATAAGCAATCACACCCTGACTAAAGGGCAGCCACAGGGGATTGGACTGTAGCTCAGAGGGGATCTCGTCTGGATAAAAGAGCCGGGCATTATTGACGACTTGCAAAGCCCATTTCCCCAGAGTATCTGCATAACGGGGATCATATCGCACCACCGGCAAAAGACTTGCAACCATTTGAAAGCTATTCATGGCAAAAGCGTAGCCACCCCCATCTGTGCGGCTTCCCACTAGGCCATGAACATCATAGTCGCCCCAGCGATCAGCAATCACACCCCAGCCTTTGCGCACATCGGAAGACTGAAAACACCACCGCATCAACCTATGTAGATCGATCTCCAAGCCCTCCTCGGCATTTAACCGGGCCGCACTATATACTCCATAGGGTAGTAAGACTTCATAAAAAGGATTTTTATCTAGACCTGTAAGATAGAGCAGACATTTTTTAGCTCCCTCTAAAAAGCGTTCATCTCCCAATTTTCGATGGGCCTGATAACAAAGCCAGGCCAGCCCAGCAGCCCCATCGGCCTCTATTTGCCAACTAAGCTCGATGGGTGCTTGCGCCATAAAGTCATAGCCAGTAAAGCTAAACCCCTCCTGGGACTCAACCATTTCCAAATATCTATAAGCGGTCCTAACTGCAATCTCATGCATAGTTAGGGGCTCTCCACTCGTGGAGAGGGTTTCAACTCCCCCTAGTTCAGGGTAGAGATCAAGGGCCATGAAAAAGAGCATACTGGGGAAAACCATATACCATAAAGAACCTGTATTGCCACTGGGGTTATTGAGAACCAAATTCAGTCCATTTCTGTCGTTGTAAAACTCCTTTAGCATCAGCACCCAGTTTTCACCATGCTGATTGCTCTTATCAATTCCCACAAGAGTGGCCCCTACAACGGCGGCCATAAGGTTGATCGCTTCTTGACTACCAGGCTGGGCGCGGTAGTCACCTACGTAGGAAGGGAGAAAAAAACTCTTTTGCTGAAAATTGACCGATCCAAGATCCCAAGAAATTAGGGGCAAAAAAGGCCCCTCTTGGCTAAAGTCAAAGACGAGCTCGTCGTATGCTTGGGCGGTTTGCTTCCAGTCTCGCGCCTTAAGGGGCTGAGGTCGGTCGGGCATCTTGGCAACTAACGGAATCTCCTTTTGCACCCTGGCCCATACGCCTTGGGGGAAGAAAAGTAGCAGGCAGATGATCATACACAAACACTTGCTAGCCATAAGAACCTCCTAAAAAGGCCCCCAGAATCTGAGGGCCTATCGTTACTATTGATTATATGCTTGATCCAGCAGAGACTGGACGATGGGTGCAACTGCATCCATCTCACTCTTGGCACTTGTGGCCCCCATGGTGGCCTTGACCAAGGCTTCGTTCAGCTCCATGTCTAAACCAGGAATATTATCCCATAGTCTAGCTTTGTGTAGCATTTCCTTAATGGTCTCCAGAGAATCCCAATCCCTTACATAGGGCAAGAAATACTCCACATACTCGTCTTCATAGGCATCCAGATCCCGATACTTGCCGGTGGTTTCAAAGAGCATATCCACCAACTGAACCAGTGCCTCAGGTTCTTGACAGGTGATGGGCAAGACAAACATCTCAAAACCCCACACCGGGTTCACAAAATCATCAGCCTTGGGTCCCATGGGGAAGAAGACCCAGCCATAGTCAAAGTCAACCTGGTTAGCATGATCGGGCAAGCCATAGAGATCCAGACGGAACATGGCTACCTTGCCCTGGTTAAACTCTGCTCGAATATCGTATTTGTCCCCAACCATCACAGCACGGTGCACCTGATCGAGCTCTTTCCAAAGCTCAATGGCTTCAATGGCTTCAGGATCGTTCATGGCATAGACTGCTTTCCCGTCTACAAGCTTCATCATTCCGCCGCCATTAGCGTACGCTGCCATCTCCTGTTCTACCGGCCAGGGATCGAGGCGCGCACCCACGCCGTAAACATCAATGACTCCGTCGCCATCGAGATCTTTCGTCAAGGCAATGGCCAATTCTTTCATCGTATCCCAGTTCCATTTACCCTCATTTTGCAGTTCGTTGGGGGTAGGCAAACCGGCTTCGACAAATAGATCCCGGTTGTAAATCCAACCTTGGGCAGAACCAATATCCATATTGCGCTGATAGCTACCGTTCACAGAGATACCATAGCTCTTACCCTGATAGCTGGAATACAATTCCCGCATGTTCGTATGGGATCCTGGCAAGTTGGCGTAGTAGTCTTCTGTCAAGACATCGTCTAGAGGGAGCAGACCACCGTTTCCTGCCAAAAGTGGGAGCCAGCGATTGGAGACATAGAGTAGATCGCCAAGTGGATCTCCTGCCACAATGCTGGTCAGAATGCGGTTTTCTGCACCATCCCATTCGATTTGGACAAACTCGATCTTTACATTAAAGGCTTCCTCCACTTTTTCCAAGCGTCCGCGCCCTTCGCCATCTGTAAAGTACTCCCTCATACCGTCTCCGACATGGCCCGCGATCTTGATGGTGCGACCGTTAAAGTCATACTCGGCACCCAAGACCGGCATACTCAACAATACAACAACCAAAAGCGTTAGAACTAAACTCTTCCTGTTCATGTAGATACCTCCTGTAATTTGGTGTTCGTCCTTGTTCCATCATTACCCTTGAGCTAAACACCCCCTTAACCGACCAGACCAGTCTTTTCAATACTCTCGATAAAGTATCTCTGCAGGAATGCATACAAGAACAAGACTGGCAGAATATACAAGAGCATTCCCGCGTTGTTCACCAGTTGAATGTAAGTGCCTTCCACCGCCTTATTGGCCCAGGGATAATTGAACTGGGAATTGATGCGCAGTAAAGCAATTTGCAAAAGATTGCGCCCTTGCAAAAAGAGATCGGTATAAAACAGATCGTTCCAATGCCAGACAAAGGAAAATAAGAATACAATCACGGCAATGGGCGTAGCGTTGGGTAGCATAATCCGCAAGAACGTTTTCAAATGACCGGCACCATCCACATAGGCCGCCTCCTCCAGGCTGGTAGACATACCCCGGAAGAAATTGCGGGTGATAAAGATAAAAAGTCCGCTCCTCTTGGCTGTCCCCGTTAGGGCCATGAGGACCATAGGCCAGAAACTCCCAATTAAGTTCACCCCCGGCTCCGGTAAGAGGCCAAAGAGGTCAAAATAGCGGAAGTTCAAAAAGAGTGGCACCATCACCATCTGGGGCGGAATAATAATCGACAGGATCACCAGGCCGAAGACAAGATTCGATCCAGGATAGCGCCAGCGGGCAAACCCATAACCAATGATCATGGTGGAGGCCAGTTCAAGTGTGCCCAAAAGGAGGGTGACCCCAAGGGTGTTGATCAGTGCCTTAGAATAATCCAACATCTCCCAGGCCACCTGGAAGTTGATCTTGGTAATATTACGGGGAATCCAGTTAACCGTGAGATCAAAGAGATCATCTGGATGCATCACCGCAAAAGATATTTGACGCAGAAGGGGATAGAGAATAATGAACCCAATGCCCACAATCAAGCCATAGCGAATTAAGTGCCAGAGCCCATTTTGAAGTCTATCAAGTCTCATAGTGCACCCCCCGCCCTGCAAAAAATCCAGTGATCGCTAGAATCACAACGATGATACTGAAATAGAACCAGGACATGGCAGTACTGACCCCAAAACCTGCTCCAGCCCAAGCTGTCTCTTGGATCAGCTCTAGGAGCCGATTGTCCGGCGCCGTAAAGGAATCCACTATGGTATAGACTACATTGACTAGCATCAAGGGGGAGATCAACGGAAAGGTGATTTTCCAGAAAGACTCCCAGGCCGTAGCCCCTTCCATATCAGCTGCTTCATAGAGTGATCGGGGAATGGATTGCAGGGCGGCCAAGAAAATTAAGATCTGAATGCCCGAGGAGCGAATGATCACCGGTACCTGATTAATGGCCTCAAAAATGAAGTTCACAAAGGCCAAGGGCAGCTTTAAACTGACTAAAGACTCCCGAATCACACGGAGTGGAATCAAACCCGATTCACTCAGACTCATGGCCTGCTGCATATAATCGGCCTGTTGCATCTTGAGGGTAATCTCAGCCCCCATGACCACAGGAAGGAAGAAGATCACCCTAGCCAGGGTACGCCCGGGAAACCTCTGGTTGAGTAAGTTGGCTGCGAAGAAACTGAAGACCAAGATCACGGGAATGCGAGCGGCCATGGTCACCACCGTTTCCATAAAGACCTGCCTGAATTTGGCATCCACCAGCAAAGCATGGCGATAGTTCTGAAGACCCACAAAATCCAGGACATACCCTGTGGGAACAATGGTCAGTTTACTCACGCTAAAAATGATCGACTGGATAAAGGGCCAGGTCAAGAAGGCCCCAAACCCCAAAATGAAAGGCAGGGTAAATAACAAGCCCAGCAAGCTTTTCTGCGTCTTTAGACTCAGTCTCCGAGATCTGCGCATCTTAGTTCACTCCCCTCAAGCGCACAAATGTTCGCGCTGGAATGACAGTATCTGCATATTCCCCATCGTTAGATCCAAAGTTAACCACAATCACATCGCCACCCTTAAAGGTTGTCACAGATAAATCTGGACTCACTTGGCAAAACTCCTCAATGGGCTCCGCGGCCAAGTCTCCCAGCTGGGCTTGGTACTCTTGGTAAATCCAGACCCCGTCCTTGAGCCACTGTTCTTTTTGCACACTTAGGAGCTGGGCATACTCCGTCTCCTTGAGGATCGCTGGATCTTCCCAAATCAGCTTGAAATAAAGGCCGCTGGCGGTTTGGGCTGACCGCAGGATGCTTTCCTCAAGGTTTACAGCAAGATTCAAAGGCTCTCCACTATAGTCCACAAAGCCATGGAGCACCATCTGCATAAAAGGCACCTCAGCATCGGTCAGATTATAGCCCGTGCTTCTTTGAGGAACATTCAAGATGGAACTGACATAGCCCAAAGCTAAGGCATTGCCCCCATCTACCTGCAGTTGCAGACCCTCACCGGCAAGTTTAGCCAGTTCTTCTTCGATCGCCTTTGCAGCCTGGGCTCGGTCGACCAGGCGAGTGTCGCTTCGCTGGAGATCAGAGTGGACCTCCTGACCGAAGCTAGGCAGAGCCAAACCTCCCAAGGCCAAGGGGCGAAAGTCTTGCATAAAGTTCTCCACTAAGTCAGGCAACACCCGGGTAGATAAGGCGTAGCGCAGGGGCTGCGCCAGAGCCCTATTTGTCACCGGATCATACTCTGGGAGGGTGGCATAAAGTCCGTGTACTGCCCGGGCCGCATCTCGGCGGGCGTAAAAACCCTGCAAAATCCCTGAACGCTGCACCTTGAGAAACTCGGCGGCAGGATAAAACGTCACATCCTTTTCTTGCAAGAACTCCCCTAAGGCCATCAGCCCCTTACTGTCGCCGAGTCCCGGAGCCAGTTGCACCCCCGCTGGGTAGCGGTGATGAATTCCTCCGCTGAGCCAGCCTGCATAGCGCAGACTAAGGTTATTAACCCCGGCGTCCCAGAGCTCTTCCACCATGGCCTGAGCCTGGGCAAAGGTTGTTAAGGGAAGCTGCACCTCCCGAGCCACGCCCATAATGGGCTGGATCTTAGGAACCACCCCCATGACTTCCAAGAAGAAGGGTATCCCCTGCCCCTTGGTGAGGGGATTCAGCACGCCTCTATCGATTAAGTACTTTTGGTATCGGCGGGCCATACCGCTGTAGGTGGCATCAGAGCCTGAGAGAAACTCATAACGCACCGTGACATTCCCTTGGTGAGCTCTGGTCTGGTAGAGATTAATCTGCGTAAATTGATCTAAACGTCGCGAGCTCTTAGGGATGGTTTGAAAAGCGGCATAAGCCACATTATACGCCGAAGAAGGTCTGGCAATATCTGCCCTGATCTGGGCCAAAGCTTCCCCTTGTTCAATCACAGCTAAAAACGCCTGATCGCCGCGCTTCATTCCAAAAATGGGAAAGTGGTTGGTTTCTTTAGCATAGGGGAGCCGCTCTTCTAGGGGAAAAGCTCCGTCCCACCCGTACACAGGCTCACTATAGGGGGTTTGGTCGACTTTACCATTGTTCAGGTAGATCAAGGCGCCGCTACCGTCGGGGACAAAGATATAGCCTTCTTCTGTTCCACCTGCTGCTCCGAAGAACCGCAGCAAAGCAATACTTGTTAAGGGACAGGAAACCAGCTCTCTACTATGATCATATTCCAAAATTTCTTCTCCCGGGGCTGCATCCCACCTCACCACGTAGGCTGTAGGCTGATCTTGGGGATAGACCACCTCATGCATGGGAATTTGCACAAGGAGGCTCTCTCCTTCCAAACGGTATTCCACCGGCACAAAGAAGCGTTCCACCAAGGGAACCGGGGGATCCAGACGGTTGGCCACATGATCAAGGGCCAAATCAGAAACTTCATAGCCAATTTTCTGGAAAATCCTCTGGAGCTGATCCTGCAAGAGGGGTGCCAAGCGACCCAAAAGGTAACTTGGTTCTTCAGCCAGGTGGGCAAAGTCCGCTGGCGTGAGATCACTCGCGGTAGTGACATCCCCGCGGTAACCCGTGGAGCGCTCCCCTTCGCTACTCCCCAAGAGATATCCCGTAAATTTTTCTAGTAATCCATAGAGCACATCCATGCGCCGTTTGGCAATCTCTTCTTCGAGCTTGCGTAACTGGCTTGCCTCAGTCGTCTGCTCAGCTTGGTTCAAAAGGAGTAGATACTCTTCTGTAAGGGGCACAATAATCAACTCTCCAAAGAGCTTTTGCTCCAAGGTGCGAGCTGCACCTGTCACCCTGAGTTCAAAGGGGTGGGGCTCTCTAATCTCAATCGGTGTGTAATAGCGGAGCAAGGTCCCTTGTTCACCTGGAGAGACCTGGCTGAGAATGTCCCTTTCAAAGCGCTCGGTCTTGACCATCTGGGGTAAACCCAGGGCCCTTGCATCATACTGGGAACCCAAAAGGTACTCCACCCGCACCCCATTTTCTAAGGGGATGATCTGGGCCTGCCCCAGCTGGACGCTATGGGTGTAGCTGTTCATCAGCTTATCAGGGCTCGTGGGCGCGTCATAGCGAATCTGCACCACATCATGGCCCATTCCCTGACGCATATTGCGCCCCTGGGGATTAGAAAACCACAGCGCATCTGCCCCTTTATCCCAGAGGGCAATTTCTGTTGTCTCAGGATGAATGTACAGAGCTAAATGGGCATTTTCCGCCACCAGTCCCATTTCAGACGGTAGGTTAGCGCCGCAGAAGGAAGTCCAGAAGAAAATGCATCCAATGGCCATGGCTAATCGAGCTAAAGCGCGCATGGTTTCACCTCCTCGTATATTAAGATTTAGGGAGATCATTTTAGGTTCTTTCTCCCTCTTGAACCTTGAAAACTAAATAAGCAAATTTAGACTTGGATCCTGACGTATATCCCTGGATAATAGAATCATGGA
>JAAYOK010000268.1 GCA_012520355.1 Bacillota bacterium
GGCAGATTACGGGCACCGTCAAAGAAAGCCACATTATGCACGACCTCATCCACCGTCTTCATACCAATGGCAATAGAATCTATGGTGGCTTCCCCTAAGAGATAATCAAGGGAAGAGGACCAATCGGCCAGGAGATGACCACCACCTAATGGTTTCATGGCAACAATGCCCTTACCCAACTGGGAAGCCCTTGCGATGGCCTGAAGCATATCATCCCGGGTACCACCTTGAATGCCGATTCCCGTCTTGTTAATCAAGGGCGAGATGACATCAATTTCGGGAATGGAGCTCGCGGCCAAAACACCTTCTACATGATGTGTGGAAATGCCTACCGCTTGAACAAGTCCTTCCTTTTTCGCCTCCCAAAGGGCCTCCAAAGCTGGCCAGTGTCCCCTCAAGGTATGGCTGGATTCTTGCTCGTGAAGCATAAAAATGGGGATGCAATCTATTCCCATCCCAGCGAGGGCCTTCTCTAGGCTTTGTAGCATGCCTTCCCGCGTATAGGCGTAGGACTTGGTTGTAATGATGATGGGGTATTCGCTCTCCAAGTCCTGCAAGGCATAACGAATGTGCTCGTAGGTTTGGTATAATTCCGCAGTATCTATAAAGTTGACGCCTCGCGCTAAGGCAGCACGCAAAATCTTTGCCCCCTCTTGAGGAGAAAGACCCCTCTGCAAGGGGCCTATGGTTAAAGCGCCAAAACATAGTCTTGAGACAATCAGGCCGGTTTGACCCAGCTTTTTATATTCCAATTCAATCTTCCTCTACAACCGCTTGAACAATACACCGAGGGTATTTGGTCCACAGTGATTTGAAATCGTGCAACCCGCTTCAGTCACAAGGATCTGGGCAAAATCTCCATGTTCTTCAACTAAGGCCTGAACCATGGCTATGATCTGGGGGTCACAACCGGCGTGGGTGATAAACATACGACTTGGGTCCAAAGAGGCAGGATCCTCCAGACGATCGAGCACGTACAATCGGAGGGCTTTCTCAAATGTGCCCCGGTATTTTCTTCCCACAATCATGGCGCCATTACGCACTTCAATAGACGGTTTGAGGCGCAAAATCCGAGCACCTTGGGCCGTGATGGAAGAACAACGTCCACCCTTCGCCAAATAGTCCAGTTGATCGATGATGAAACTGGCATCGATTTTGGTCCGGAGTGCTTCAAGTCTGGCTTTGATTTCTTCTAGTTCCAAGCCTTCTTGAGCCAAAAGAGCAGCTTCATACACCAAATGCCCACTCCCGGTGGAAAGACTCTGAGAGTTAACAACTTCAACACCGGGAAAGTCACGGGCGGCTAGGATCGCGTGATTGTAGCATGAGGAAAAGCCCGAGCCTAGCGAAATGTGAATCACCCGGTCTCCCTTTTCCGTCAGTTTCTGGAAATGCTTTTGGTATTCGTATACATTCACAGCCCCAGTAACGCAGGTCTTCCCTTGTTCGACATAATGAAAAATGTTATCAGGGCGAATATCCACACCATCCATAAACACCTGATCACCCACGGTGATGCTCAGAGGCGTAATGGCTATATCCAACTCCTCGATCATCTGCGGTGAAAGATCACAGGTGCTGTCTGAACTAACTCGTATCATACCCTTCCAAACCCCTTACTCCACATGTTTCAGATAATGTGTTACCAACTCTTCGAGGATGACATCTCTTTCGATCTGCAAGATCAGAGAACGTGCGTTCTTATGACTTGTAATGAATGTGGGATCACCAGAAATCAGATAGCCAACAATTTGTCCAAAGGGATTGTAACCTTTATCCTGCAATGCTTCATACACGTGTTTCAAAACAATCCGAACCGCCTCTGGTCCATCGCCATAGGCTTGGTAGCTAAACATTGTCGTTTTGTCGTGTGCATCACTCATGGTATCCCTCCTTGTAGCCACTTCCTCCTAGATTCTATTCGCTAACTAGGGATTAATTCCCTCCAATTGGGACACAAAGAACTCCCGCCCCTCATCCAAGGCCTCAGAGAGCTTCTCTGGTAAACGACCGCCAGCTTGGGCCATATCGGGCCTCCCGCCGCCTCCACCACCACAAATCTGAGCAGCTTTCTTTACCGCGTTTCCAGCATGGAGTCCCTTTTCTGTCAAGGATTTGGAAACCATACTCAGTAATAAGACTTTGTCTTCACTCTTGGCACCGAGCAAGATCGCTACTGGATTAAGGCGATCCCGAATGCGATCTCCCAAGGTCCTTAAGTCCTCTGCCTTTTCGGCATCCACCTCAGCTACCACAACAGAGGCGTCACCAACCTTGATTGCGCCAGCAACCAGAGAGTCTAAGGCACCGAGCACATTAGCCTGCTTCACGCTGGCCATATCTTTCTCCAGCTTTCGATTACTCTCAAGTAGCTTTTCAACTTGCTCGGGCAACTCTTCTACAGCCACCTGTAGCTTGCTTTGCAGGTCTGCTAGAATTGCATCTTGTTTGCGAATGTGAGAAAGAGCCTCAGCACCTACAACAGCCTCAATTCTTCGTACACCCGCGGCCACGCTACCCTCAGAGAGTACTTTAAAGAGACCAATCTCGCCTGTGGAGTTAACATGGGTACCGCCACAAAGTTCCAGTGAGTGCTCACCCACTCGAACCATGCGAACTTCATCTTCATATTTCTCGCCAAAGAGAGCCATGGCTCCCTGTTCCTTGGCGCTGGTCAAATCCGTAATCGTGGGAGTAACGGGAGAGTTCTTCAAGATCTCCCGATTGACCAAATCTTCGATTTGTCTTAGTTCATCGGCGCTGACAGCCTGGAAATGGGTGAAGTCAAAGCGCAGGCGCTTGGGCCCCACATACGATCCAGCCTGGTTTACATGATCCCCCAGGGTGTCTTTCAAGGCGCGATGCAAAAGATGGGTGGCAGTATGATGGCGCGCTGTCTCCTGGCGACGAGCGGTACCAATCACGGCTTGAGCCGGGCTGGCTTGGGCAATATAGCCCTTCTCCACCACACCGAGGTGACTAATTAGGCCTTGGACCACAACACGTACGTCGCTGATCTTGACTCTACCGGTCTCGGTCTCAATGAATCCTTCATCTGCAACCTGACCGCCCCCTTCTGCATAGAAGGGTGTTTTCTCCAAAATCACAGCAACCTGGTTCCCTTGCTCAGCCTTGTCCACTCCATGACCATCCACAATGAGGCCAACGATCTTCGTATCCACTTCACTCTGCTCGTAGCCTACAAACTCCGTGGTCACAGCTCCAGCCAACTCCTGATACACCACAAGATTACTGTCTAGATAGCCATGGGCAGTACGGGATTTTCTCGCCCGTTCCCGTTGAGCCTCCATAGCCTCACGAAATCCTGCTTCGTCGATCATGAGATCATCTTCGGCCAAGATTTCCCGCGTGAGATCTAGGGGGAAGCCAAATGTATCATAGAGTTGGAAGACGTCCTTGCCAGCGATTTCCTTAAGACCTGCCTTCTGAGCCTTCCAAACGAGATCCTGAAGCAATCTCATACCCTGCTCTAAGGTCTCTGCGAATCGTTCTTCTTCAAGTGCCACCACTTTATCGATATACTCGGCCCGCTCCACAAGCTCAGGATAGGCCCCCCTCATTTGCTCCATAACCATGGCTACTACCTTGTTCAAAAAGGCATCGCCGATTCCAAGCAAGCGTCCATGGCGAACAGCACGGCGGAGCAATCTGCGCAGAACATAACCCCGCCCCTCGTTGCTTGGCAATACTCCATCTGCAATCAAAAACGTCACAGCCCGAACATGATCCGCAATCACCCGTAGCGATACATCGGCCTGGGGATCCGTTCCGTATACCACATTGGCGAGATTCCCCACACCATCGATGACGGGCTTTAGGTTATCTACTTCAAAAATGCTGGTCTTACCTTGCAAAAGGGCTGCTACGCGTTCTAGCCCCATGCCTGTGTCAATACTCTTCTTCTCTAGGGGAGTGTACGTATCACCATCTTGTTGGAACTGAATGAAGACGAGGTTCCAGAACTCAAAGTAACGGTCACACTCACAACCCGGTTTGCAGTTCGGATCGCCACAGCCATGCTCAGGACCCCGATCGATATGAATTTCTGAACAAGGACCGCAGGGGCCCGAACCGGTCTCCCAGAAGTTATCATCCTTACCCAAACGGATAATGCGCTCAGCAGGTACACCAACGTCTTTATGCCAAATCTCAAAGGCTTCATCATCATCGAGATAAATGGTGACCCAAAGACGTTCAGGTGGTAGTTTCAGGTGTTCTACTACAAATTCCCAGCTCCAGGGGATGACTTCCTTCTTGAAATAGTCGCCAAAGGAAAAATTACCGAGCATCTCAAAAAACGTTCCGTGGCGATCTGTCTTACCCACGTTGTCGATATCACCTGTACGAATACACTTTTGGCTTGTAGCTAGTCTGGGATGAACTGGTTTCTCTAACCCTAAGAAATACCGTTTGAATGGTACCATGCCCGCCACCGTCAGTAGCAAGGTGGGATCCCCATGGGGAATCAATGATGCACTTGGCAAAACACGATGGTCTTTACTTTGAAAAAATTCCAAAAACATGGTTCGAATCTGGTCAACGGTCATTGTATCGTTCTTCATATCATACCGCTAGCGCGGGTTCCCCCCATTTCTACGCAGGGAATAGCATGTCCCTGATTACCTCAATATTACCGAAGTGACCGAACCTTGTCAACTGAGACGCCTGGCCCTACTTTCCATA
>JAAYOK010000038.1 GCA_012520355.1 Bacillota bacterium
ATTATGTGGAAAATGGTCTAACGTATGATGGGGAGGCCCTAACCCCTGGTTTCACCAATATCCGCCAAGCGGGAGAAAGTGTATCGGTGCAGCTTCTTCTGGAAGATGGTCAAGTGGCCTACGGTGATTGTGCTGCAGTGCAATACTCAGGCGCAGGTGGCAGAGATCCACTCTTTTTAGCCGATGACTACATTCCAACCATCGAAAAGTACATTGTCCCATTCCTTGAAGGTAAAGAGCTCACGTCTTTCCGCTCCCTGGCAGAAGCGGTGGATGGGATTGTGGATGATGAGGGAAAACCCCTGCACACTGCCATTCGTTATGGTGTGACCCAGGCTATCTTAGACGCTGTGGCTCGTGCCCAGCATTTGACCATGGTAGAAGTAATTGTGAACGAGTACGATTTGGAGCTCATTCCTGAGCCAGTCTTAATTTTCGCCCAAACTGGTGATGATCGCAAACTCAACGCCGATCGGATGATTATTAAACACGTCGATGTGTTGCCGCACGGCTTGTTCAATAATGTAAACAAGCTTGGCAAGAACGGAGAACACCTGAAAGATTACTTAGTCTGGCTGAAAAATCGCGTAGCAGAAATTAAAGTAGACCCCAATTATCTCCCCGACTTTCATGTGGACGTATACGGTACAATCGGTCAGGCCTTCGATCATGATGTGGTGAAAATGGGCGAATACGTTAGAGAGTTGACGGAAATTGTGGCACCCCATGCTTTGGCCATTGAAGGACCCGTTGACTTAGACTCTAAGGCAGAGCAGATTGAACTGATGGCCAAGTTGACTGCGTATGTCGATGAGCATAATATTCCCTGCAAGTTCGTGGCCGATGAATGGTGTAATACATTAGCTGATATTAAAGAGTTTACCGATCGGAAGGCAGGTCACATGATTCAAATCAAAGCCCCTGACCTTGGAGGTATCAATAACTCGGTAGAAGCTGTATTATATTGTCAAGAAAATGGATCGATTCCCTATCTAGGTGGCACCTGTAACGAGACAGAGCGCTCTGCCCAAATCACAGTCCAAGTGGCCCTGGCTACGAGACCCAGGCAGATTCTCTCCAAGCCAGGTATGGGAGTAGACGAAGGATTGTCCATTTGCACAAATGAAATGAATCGCACGGTGGCGATGCTGAAAAGAAAAGCAAGGTAGGGGATGAGCTTGCGGGTTATTCAGTACGATGATATTGTGACTCAAATAAAGACCCTGTGTTTAGACGCCAATTGCAATCTACCCATGGATGTCTGGGAAGCTCTCGTTAAAGCCCAGGAGAATGAAGCTTCGCCTTTGGGGCAAAATGTCTTGGACACGATTTTGGAAAACGCCCGGATTGCCAAGGAAAAGCAAATGCCGCTTTGCCAAGATACTGGCATGGTTGTGGTTTTTGCTGAAGTAGGCCAAGATGTCCATATTCAAGGAGGCTTACTCAGCGACGCTGTGAACGAAGGTGTCAGGCAGGCTTATAAAGAGGGTTATTTCCGCATGAGCGTGGTGGGCGATCCCATCGAAAGGGTCAACACTAGGGATAATACCCCCGCGGTTTTGCATGTCTCTTTGGTGGAAGGAGAGCAGTTGCGTCTTATCGTGGCTCCTAAGGGTTTTGGTAGCGAGAACATGTCCGCCTTAAAGATGTTGAAGCCTGCAGAGGGCGTCCAGGGGATCAAGGATTTTGTGGTCAAGGCCGTGAGTGAAGCAGGAGGCAATCCTTGTCCGCCCATTATCATTGGTGTTGGGATCGGCGGCACTATGGAGAAAGCAGCACTTCTGGCCAAGCGGGCTGTGCTGAGGGAAGTGGGGTCTAAGCACCCTAAACCTCATCTGGCCCAGCTTGAAGCAGAGTTACTTGAACTTGTGAATAAAACTGGAGTAGGTCCCCAGGGATTTGGTGGCACCCAGACGGCCCTAGCCCTATTTGTGGATACCTACGCTACGCATATTGCGGGGCTACCTGTGGCAGTCAATATTAACTGCCATGTGGCACGCCATGTGGAGGCGACTCTGTAATGTATTATACTACGCTGGTGAAGGCTTCCTACTATGCTCCAAGGGGTAGGCATCGTCTGATGCATCTTGGTATGCTGATTGCCCAGAGGTACTTACGCTCTGAGGATCGCTTGATTGGTATTATGGGCGACGCTGGTGCGGGGAAGTCGTTGATTATCCGAGGCATGTTTCCTGGTTTGGTTCTGACTAATGATGATGATGGAGTCAATGTCAGACCTCTCCCAGTTCTAGAGGATGCTGAAAGTGAATTCTTTCGCACACACACCTACCATCTGGACGTGCGCTTTGAAATGGCCTTCACCCAACTGTGGGAGCTTGCTGATGCGGTAAAAAAGGCGGTTTCTGCAGGAAAACGCGTAGTGGTAGAACATTTTGAGCTTCTGTATCCGCTCTTGAACATCAACGCGGAAATGCTGATCGGAATCGGAGAAGAGGTGGTGGTGACCGTTCCCACCCTCTTCGGTCCCTTTCCTTTGGAGATTGCAGAGGAGGCGTATCAATCGCTGGTCTATCGGAAAATGGCACATAGTGCCGAAGATTTGACTGGAATTGTCTTCGAGCAAATGGGATTTGAGCCTCCTACGTTCCATAGCGATGTTCGGCGCGGCTTTGTGGTGGAATTTACGCGCAAGCCAGAGGTAGATTTGGTAGAGGTTGAACGGAGGGTCTTAGATTTAATCGATCAGGATCTGCCCATCAGTGTCTATAATGAGCAGTCCATCTTGATCGGTTCGGAAAAACTGGCATGTACAGGACCCAGGATCCATATGTCCTCGACAGGTAAGATCGAGCGATTCCGTTTGGATAAGAACTTCAATTATTCTCCAATCACCAAGACCTTCTTGCTTGCCGGTCGGGTGGGATAGCGGTGATTCGTGTTTTTCAGTTAGATGGCGATCCATCCTTTCTGGCAGCGATGAAAGAACATTGCAGCCGCCTTGCGGATCTGCATTATGAGGGATCGGCTGAAGTGTCTGATCTGCGTTCTGCCTTAGGCGGGGACAAACCAGATCTCATTTTGCTAGACTTGGATATCGCACCAAGGGGCGGCGTTTGGATCCTCAAAGCCATTCGTGCTAAGTTCACGTCCCAGGAAGTCAAGGTGGTTGTGATCTCATCTGCCATGGCCTCGGAAGAGGAACTGATGGACACAAGTCGTCTGGGGGCGGATTATTTCATGGAACGCCCTGTAGACATCATTGTCCTGGAGACGAGGATTCGTCAACTCATGGATGAACCAGAAAATCCGCTTCCTGAACCTGTGACCCACCGGGCCGTGCAGGAGATTTGTACCAAATACTTTGAGCAGATGGGTGTACCTCCCCATTTTAAGGGATATCGTTATCTCATGGACGGTATCTGGTTGGCTTCCTTGAACCCAGTCTGGCTCGGTGCCATTACCCAGAACCTGTATCCCGCCATTGCACAGCGTTTTGAAGTTAGCGCGGCCCAGGTAGAACGTGCCATGCGCTACGCACTGGATGTGACCTGGGAAAAGGGTAACGTGGAAGAGCTGTACGAGTTGTTCCCTTATGTGAGGGAAAACAAGGGTAAGCCAACCAATTCTGCGTTCATCTCAAAGATGGTTGACTTGGTTGCTTTCGCAATCAACCAAAGTGTCTAAATTCAAATGAAACAAGGCATACTAAAAGAGATGGTACAGACCGTCTCTTTTTGCGATCCAAAGGGGGAGAGACCTTGCAGGGTATCGTAAGATTGGGCAAGCGAACAAAGGAGCTTGCTGCGGTACTTCAGCCACGGGAAATTGCGGTCATAGATCATGAAGATCTAGATGCAATAGGCGCGGCTGGTCTGATTGAGGCAGGTGCTTTGGCCGTGATCAACGCATCATGTTCCCTCACGTGTCGCTATCCCAATTTGGGTCCTCAACTCTTACATGAGCATGGGGTCATTCTCTTGGACAATGTGGGTGATACTATCTTCGACATTCTGTCTGATGGAGATCCCATCGAAATCCGAGGTCGTAGGGTCTTGCGAGATGGAGTGACCATTGCCGTTGGCGACATTATCACTGACCATGTCATCCAGGAGAGGCAGAGGATTGCTCGCCAGAACTTACCCTACGAGCTGGATCGTTTCGTGAGTAACACCTTGGAATATGCCCAGAGGGAAAAGGACGTCATCTTGGGTGACATGGCCTTTCCCAACCTGAAGGCAGAGATTCGTGGCAAACCTGTTGTTGTGGTTGTGCGCGGCCTGGGATACAAAGAAGACTTAAAGGTTATCGGCTCCTATATTCAAGAAACCAGGCCCACCTTGATCGGGGTGGATGGTGGGGCAGATGCTCTCTTGGCTGTAGGATTGAAACCTCAGATTATTGTTGGGGATATGGACAGCGTCAGCGATCGAGCCCTCTGTGCAGGCGCTCGGCTGATTGCCCATGCGTATCCCGATGGCCGTTGTCCGGGTCGTGAACGCCTTCAATCTCTGGCCTGCGAATTTCACGTGGTTCCTGCCCCAGGCACAAGTGAAGATCTGGCTCTCCTCTTGGCCCATGAGCAAGGAGCAGAACTCATTGTCTTGGTTGGATCTCATTCGAACATGATTGATTTTCTGGAAAAGGGGAGGCCGGGCATGGCCTCGACCTTTCTCACTCGACTTAAGATCGGTCCTATCTTGTTGGATGCCAAGAAAGTGAGTGAACTATACCGTGCTAAAATACCCCTGAAAATCGCCCCCATCATTTTTCTCACTCTCATACCCATTCTAATCTTTATGGGTTTGGCTTCACCTTGGAGACATTACTTACACCTTCTTTGGCTCCAGTTACGCTTGATAACGGGGTGGTTCTAAATGAATCTGGGTTTTCGTTATCACGTGGCGTCTTTGATTGCTGTACTCTTCAGTTTGATTTTAGGTATCTTGATCGGTGGTGCCCTTTTCCCTGACCATATCTTAGTTGACGAACAAGCCCTCATCATCACTGAACTCGAAGAGCGCTTTCGCCAAACCCAGACGCAGCTGGTGAGTGTTGAAAAGCAGCTAGCTGCCGCGGAGGGGGCCTGGGCTGAGATTCTAGCGAGTATCTCCCAGGATCTTTTGGCCAGTGAGACAGTGGTCTTAGTTGAAACTGGAGCAGGACTTGAGGATCTACCTACGATCTTGGAGTTAGCAGGAGCTCAGGTCATGAGGGTCAAGGGACCCCAGCTCACCGAACTAACCGCTACTCCTGATCAAGTTTTCATCGTTTCCTTGTCCAGTGATTCATTCTTGGGAGACGTTACATCCAGCCTCAACGAACTGGCTTTGGCTGGTAGTCATCTAGTCTATCTTGCGGATCCAAAAAGCACAGATTTCAGGGAGGAGCTTCCCCCTGGACTCTTAGTCGATAATATTGACACTTACACGGGGCAACTGGCCCTCTTGCTTGGAATCGCTAAACGGAGCGAAGGGCACTATGGTAGGCAAGAAGGTGCCTTAGGTCTTTTCCCATGAAGGTTGTAGCTCTCCTTCCCGCCTTCAACGAGGCAGAGTCGATTGTCCAGACTTTGACGGCTGCGCTGGAGCTCAAATGCATCGATCAAATTGTCGTCATTGATGATGGTTCCCAAGATGACACCTTCGCCTTAGCCTCAAGTTTTGCTAAAGATCAGCGCATCATGGTCCTGCGTCTGCCAAAAAACCGGGGCAAAGGAGGGGCCTTAAACCGTGGTCTAGAGCAGTTTCAGGCCGAGATCTACCTCTTACTCGATGCCGATCTAGGAACAACAGCCTCTCTTGCCAGTGCTCTTCTGGACCCTATTTTGCAGAGTCAAGCAGATATGACCATCGCCCGTTTTAGTGCCAAGCAAAGTGAATCGCCTGCCAAGATGGGCTTTGGACTTGTCCGCCGCACGGCAGCCCTCGGTGTGCGCTGGCTCACAGGGGAAAGGGTGACGAGCCCCCTTTCGGGGCAGCGGGCCGTTCGAGGAGAAGTGTTGCAGACTCTAGGAGGTTTTTTTGAGGGTTTTGGGGTCGAGGTCGGCTTGACTGTGGGTGCTCTCTATCATGGATATCGGGTTCTGGAAGTACCTTTGCCCATGAAGCACCGTGCTTATGGCCGGGGTCTAAGAGGATTACGACATCGGAGTAATCAGCTTCTCCAAGTGATAAGAGCCCTCTGGGAGTGCTGGAAGAAAGGGTGGCATGTATGATCGGGTGGGCGATTACAGGAATTCTGTCCTACTTAGCTGTTCCACTTTTCAGGCCTATGCTGAGTGGACAAAAACGAAGAAACTACCGAGGCGAAGAGATACCAACTGCACTTGGTTTAGCCTTTGTGTTGCCTGGGGCACTGATGATGACCGCGCGCTTACACCTAAAATTCTCTGGCCTCTTTGCCCTAGCACTCTTGCTCTTCGCCCTGTTCGGTTTGATTGATGACGTTTATGGTGAGCTGTCACCAAAGGGTTTCCGGGGACACTTTAGTACCCCTCGATTTTCCACGGGAGTGTGTAAGGCCCTGGGTGGTTTCGCTGCGGGCTTAGCCCTTGCCTCCTCTTTAAACACTAGTCTCTGGCAGGTGATACTGAATGGAGGGAACATTGCCCTATTGGCAAATTTCATGAATCTGTTAGACTTAAGGCCAGGACGCTGTGGTAAGACCTTTATCCTTTTGGGCTTCATTGTCTTCTTACTCCGCCCATCAGATCTCGGACCGCTTTTTGCCATGCTCTGGGCTGTGGCAGGTTACTTGTCTTGGGATCTGAGGCGCTCCGTGATGATGGGCGATACAGGGTCCAATGCGCTAGGGGCAGTCTTAGGGCTTGCTTGCACCATTTCTTTTTCTCTTGGGGCCAGGATTGCCTTGCTGCTCGTTCTTGTCGGTTTAAACCTTGTGGCAGAGAGGGTTTCCTTCTCCGATATCATTGAGTCTAACCGATTCTTGCACTACCTCGACCAGCTCGGACGCTGAAGGAAAAGCTTGTTTGCTGTGGAATAATGAAACAACAGGACAGTAGGGAGAGGAATCATGCGGAACATACTCATTGTTTTAGGGGCTTTGCTTTTGTTTTTTTCCATCGGTAAAGCCAGTACCCAGCCAACGTATACGGTGAAGCCGGGGGACACCTTGTACGACATTTCCCTGGTCTATGGCATCAGTTGGAAAGAGTTGGCAGAACTAAACAAAATCAAAGATCCAGCCACCATCCAAATCGGTACGCAGCTCCGTTTGCCGGCCCATGCCAAGCTACCAACACTGCACCCTGATGAGACCATTATTCCCATCAGTGCCAAGGAAAAAGACCTCTTAGTTCGCTTGGTGGCAGCCGAAGCTCGGGGTGAATCCTTAGAGGGGCAAATTGCAGTAGCTGCAGTGGTCTTGAACCGTGTGCAAAGCAGTCGCTTCCCCAATACGGTGTGGGATGTGATGCACCAACCCGGTCAGTTCACTCCTGTTGAGCAAAACACACTGCCCAAACAGGGAGATGAGATGTCCACTGAGGCTGTTAACAGAGCATTGCGAGGCGAAGATCCCACCGGTGGAGCACTTTTCTTCTATAATCCCCGCACAACGCAGACGGCCGATTACTGGGCAACCAAACCGGTGATCAGGCGGATTGGGAATCATAACTTCACCCTCTAGGTAATAAGATTACCAGGGGTGATCGTATGCGTGTTTTCGTGATCAAAGTAAAACGATGGTATCTGTTGGTCCTGCTACTTTTGGCTCTCGTTAGTCTGGTGCCACAGTTACGGGAGCCACTGATTGTATCCGTTACTTCAAAGGGACGATTGGTTCCCATTTACGCAGTGCAGACTGATAAGAAGCAAGTTGCCATTTCGTTCGATGCCACCTGGGGTACAGAGTTGACCGATGAAATCTTGGAGATCCTGGAGACCCATGGTATTACGACTACATTTTTCCTAGCAGGATACTGGGTCGACAAGCACCCAGATTACGTTGTGAAGATAGCCGACGCCGGGCATGAAATTGGCAATCATAGTTATTCCCATCCCCATATGAACAGCCTGAGCGAACAGGGTTTACATTATGAACTACAGAAAAATCAAAGCTTGATTCAAGACCTAACGGGTCAGAGGACCACACTCTTCCGTCCGCCTTTTGGCGAGTACAACAATCAAGTGCTTTCCACCGCTTCGGCCCTGGGATATCACACCATCCAGTGGTCGGTGGATTCGTTGGATTGGAAAAACCTGACAAGCAATCAAATCTTTGAGCGTGTGATGGAACAGATTAAACCTGGTTCCATCGTGCTTTTCCACAATGCGGCCCCGGGGACTCCCGGGGCTATTCGGCGTCTGATTCCAGATCTGTTGGCAAAGGGTTATGAAATCCTTCCCGTCTCGCAGCTTCTTTACCAGGATAACTTCTACATTGATCATGCTGGAATTCAACATCCGATCAAAGGGGGGAATTAGCGTGATTATTACTAAGCGAGGAATCGTCTGGATCCTCGGGGTCTTCCTGCTACTTGCTGCTCTACTTCTCGGACCCGGGCTCTATAATCTGGCCCAACGTAGCTTACATGGGGTAAGTAAGGGGGTGACTCTCGAGGGTCAATTAGTGGAGGGCCTCTTGGAGCAAGAACTCTATGATGTGGTGGCCAGTTTAGCGGAGAAATCCTATATCGAGGCTAGTAACGCCAGCCTAAACTGGCAAACGGGTGAGATTAGTGAAGAGATCATCGGGCAATTAGTTGATGTACAAAGCACCGTTACTGCCCTTTTGCAGGCACCTCCCCATACTCAAGTGGATCTCGTGACGATTACGATTCTACCGTCCATCACGAAAGCGCATTTTACTCCCATTTATCGCGGGCCTACCAGCGAACCCAGGGTGGCCTTGATGGTCAATGTGGACTGGGGCGATGAGTTTATCCCGGATATGTTAGATGTTTTTGCTCACTATGGCGTGACTGCCACGTGGTTTCCCACCGGTCGTTGGGCCAAGACCTCCCCGGCCTTGGCCAAGAGTATTGCCCAGGCAGGCCACGAGATCGGAAATCATGGGGGCTGGCATGGTCTAGCGAGCGAAATGAGCCGTGGGGAAACCACAAGGCTCATTCAAGAAGGAGAAGATTTGGTTTTGGCTGCCACTGGACAAAAACCTCAGATTTTTGCACCGCCTGCTGGAGACTTCAACCAGCAGACGGTGAGTGTGGCCGCGGAACTGGGTTACAAGACCGTACTTTGGACGGTGGATACCGTGGATTGGCAACGACCAGCACCAACAGTGATTATCGATCGGATCAAGGGAAAAGTGGGCAATGGAGCTCTCATCTTGATGCACCCGACCAAACCAACGCTAGAGGCTCTACCCATCATCCTAGACTATTTAGCTGAAAGCGGATTCCAGTGTGTGACAGTGAGTGAACTTCTAGCGGACTAGAGGCTCGAGATGGGTCCAGATGTCTCCATCCTCCTGGCCCAAGTC
>JAAYOK010000269.1 GCA_012520355.1 Bacillota bacterium
AGGTTTACACCGATAGTGCAAAAAGTGCCTTTGACTTGTTTCCGACTACCGACAATGTAAAAGACATCAAACCAGCCGGCTCGTTGCATGTAGAGGCGGTAGTATTGGTGTCACGGGCAAAGTAGCAAATTAGGCTCATCCAGACGATATTCACATCCTGTTGAATTGGTGAATCGATTCTCCTAGTCGAGGATCAGAAAAAATGCTATAATAAAAACGAACCAATTTACTTATCAATACACAAGCGTAAAACAATACACCAAGAAACAGGGGGAAAAACGATGTTTGATTTACATGGTCGCGTAGCTGTCGTTACAGGCGCGTCATCAGGCTTGGGTCGGCAAATGGCCCTTGGCTTCGCCAGGCAAGGAGCCGATCTGGTCATTATGGCCAGACGTATGGAAAAGCTTCAAAAGGTAGCAGAAGAGATCCAAGCTTATGGTGTCAAGTGTCTACCCGTCCAATGTGATGTTACAGACACAGATGCGGTGAACAAAGCTGCTCAAGAGGCCATTAGCTTCTATGGTAAGGTGGACATTCTAGTTAATAACGCAGGAGCTTCCCGGAACGCTGGAGTGCTTGAGATGACGGATGAAGATTGGGATTTCACCATGCAAGCCGACTTAACTAGCGTGTTTAAGGTTACTAGGGCTTTTGCCAAGTACATGGTGGAGAAAAGGTACGGCCGCATCATCAACATCGCGTCCATCTATGGGCAAGTGGGTAATACGGCCATGGATACCGTTGCCTACCATTCCTCGAAGGGTGGCGTTATCAACTTCACCAGAGCGGTTGCCGCAGAGTCAGCTAAATATAACATTACCTGCAATACCATCAGTCCAGGATACTTTGAAACGGAGCTTACCACTGATACCCTGAAAACGGAGTCTTTTACGAAATTCATGGAGATCTCGGTTCCTCTCCGCCGCTATGGCCGGGAAGGGGAATTGAACCCCGCCGCTGTGTTTTTAGCCAGTGATGAAGCTTCTTATATCACAGGACAGAACATCAAAGTTGATGGGGGATACACATCGGTCTAGGCAATTAAGGGCAATCGCATGGCGGTTGCCTTTTTGACAGGGATTGTGAGGGGTTAAGGCGAATCTAGTTTCAAGAACGAAGATCAGAGGAGTGTCCATGTGAAGACTAAGACGGCGACGGTTAATGGTAGGGAGATAGCAATTGTCACAAGTGATCAGGTCTGCATTTCAGATGCCCAATCAGCCCTGGATTTCATGATGTCGGTCAACTATGAAACAGGCAGCCGTGCCATTATCCTTGACAAAGAAGCAGTGATTGAAGATTTTTTTGTCTTGAGTACAAAAATCGCAGGTGATATCTTGCAGAAGTTTATCACCTACCAATTTAAGTTGGCGATTGTGGGCGACTTTTCCGGCTATACAAGCAAGTCCCTGCGTGATTTTATCGTGGAAAGCAATCGAGGTAGAGATATTTTCTTCGTGTCATCGGAAGGGGAGGCTCTTGAAAAGTTGAGCCAAGTCTAGCTGACAAGAGTGAGGAGGTACGGCCTTGGATTATGGAAAATTCCCCCGAGAGCAACTCTTAGAGAAGATTCATAGTCTGGAGATGTTAACCCAAGAATTGCTGAAGGAAAAACAGCAGGAAACGCGGTTGAAGTATGCTTGGGCAGGTAACCTTGGGCACTGGTATTGGAACATCAAGACCAATGAAGTAACTTTCGATCCCCTCAAGGTTACCACGCTGGGATATGAGAAAAGTGAGGTTCCAGAGCACGTTACCTATCAATTCTTCACCGATAAGCTGCATCCAGATGATTATGAACCAGCCATGGACGCCATGCGAGCTCACTTGTATGGGCAGGCCCATGTCTACGAAGTGGAATACCGGATTCAGGCCAAGGGCGGAACATACAAATGGTATTATGATCGCGGACGGATCACGCAGTTTGATGAAGATGGCAGCCCGGCTTTTCTGGCGGGAATCGTATTTGATATCACGGAAAAGAAGGAAAGGCAGTTGGAGCTGGAACGTAAGAATGAGCTCCTTTTTGAAATGTCCTCCGTGGACGAGCTTACAAAAATCTCCAATCGTCGGGCCTTAATCGAGCGCTTGAAGGCGGAGATGACAGAGGCAAGTCGGACGAGCCGTCCTCTCTCTATTGCTATCTTTGATATCGATGACTTCAAACGAGTCAATGACACCAAAGGCCATGTCTATGGCGACGGAGTGCTTGTAGATGTTGCCGCGATCTTGAAGAACAGTATCAGGGAAGCGGATTTTGTTGGTCGGTATGGTGGTGAGGAATTTATGGTCGTGTTCCCCAACACCCCTCTTCAGTTGGCAACCGGAGTTTCAGAGCGGATCAGAGAGACTGTGAAGAATCATCGCTTCCTTGACGAAATGCGAATTACCATCAGTGGCGGCGTTATTCAATACAGTAATGAAGATCTCACGGAGTTTATTCACACTGTTGATACATGTCTTTATCACGCAAAGCGTTGCGGCAAGAACCAGATTGTGACAGACTTAGAGTTGGATGGCTAATGTAGGATGGTTATTGGAGGAAGCCTCACATGAAGAAAAGGATGACCAGCTCGCTTATGCTTGTACTTGCCCTCTTGTTCGTGGTACTCTTAGCCATGCCCACAAAAGCCCAGCTGTCACTAACCCAGGAAGAACGGGATTATGTGAATAAGGGTACCATCATTCAGGCGGTGTCCCTTGATGGCTCGGCTCCGCTCCAGTATGTTGACAAAAATGGCCAGGTTCAAGGCATTTCTAAAGAAGTCTTAGAAGAGATTGCGAGAATGACAGGTCTAAAGTTTGAGTATCAACTCTATGATACCTTAAATGAGGCGTTCAATTCTGGTGCCCACATTGTTTTCGGTATACCGCATCACTATGCACCGGAGAATATGATTCTATCAGTGCCATACTTAGAGTCTGAAACAATACTCTTTATCAACTCCTCAGTGGATCCAAACGAACTCCCTAACCTGATCTACGCAGCGGTTCGGGGTAGCAACTTACCTGAAGGAATCGAGGAGGACAAGGCGGTTTACTTTGAAACGCGAGAAGAGAGTATGAACGCGGTAGAGCAGGGTAAGGCTGACTACGGTTATGGGAATGCATACTCCGTATCCTTTTATCGGCTCCAAAATAACTATCGAAATATTATCACTGTTCCTGAAGTGAAGGAAACCAGAGCTTACTGTATAGGCTTTCTCACAGATGATGCGATCTTACGTTCCATCGTGAATAAAGCAATTCCTGCTATTGATGCAGCCCATTTCAGGAACTTGGTGCTCGGTGCAACCACACAAATCGACAGGAAAGTAACCATCCCCATGATTGTTGATGCCTATGGTCTCCAGATATTCAGCACCATCTTCCTGGTCATAGCGGGCTTATCCTTTAGTGTCTTTTACACCATTCGGGCCAAGAACGAACTGAAACTTCAGTATGAAAGGTACCAAATTCTGGCCCAAACATCCAATGAGTATCTCTACGAATACCACGTGAGGACTAAGCATCTGGAGCTTTCCGACAACTGCCTGCACCTATTTGGCAGTAGGAAAGATCTCAGGGAACTA
>JAAYOK010000270.1 GCA_012520355.1 Bacillota bacterium
AGATGCTACATAAGGGCTTGGCCGGGTATGGAGACTATGCCAAGGAAGTTCGTTATCGCCTAATTCCAGGCCTTTGGTAGTTTTGTCGCTTGCCAGGCGACCAAGAAGCTCCAAGGATGGGATATCCTTAAGCTAACATAACTTAAGGAGGTCCGAGACGTGAAACAGGGATTGATGGAACTTGTCTTTGTCCTGGACAAGAGTGGCTCTATGACAGGCCTTGAAGCTGACACTATTGGCGGTTACAACTCCATGTTAGAAAAGCAAAGGCAGATTCAGGGCGAGTGCGTAGTGACGACGGTACTTTTTGATCATGGTTACGAACTACTTCATGATCGCATCAACATTCAAGCGGTTGAGCCCATGACAGAGGAGCAATATCAGGTGGGGGGATCAACGGCCCTACTCGATGCTTTGGGTATGAGCCTGAGCAAAATTGCCAAGGCACAGCAAAACACTTCGCCTAAGTTCCGAGCCGAAAAGGTGATGTTCGTCATTATCACCGATGGTGAAGAGAATAGTAGCCGGGAGTACTCTTTGGACAAAATCAAGAAACTCGTGGAACAGCGCAAGAGCCAGGATGGTTGGGAATTTGTTTTCCTCGGAGCCAATATCGATGCCATTGAGACAGCAGGGCGTTATGGAATTAGTCCGGAGCGGGCACAAAGTTTCCATGCTGACCAGGCAGGTGTGGAGTTGAATTTTTCTGTGATGAGTGAAGCTGTGGCTGAGTTTCGACAACATGGGGCCTTATCTGATGACTGGAAAGAGAAGATTGCCCAAGATTATCAGCGCAGAGGCGGCAAGTATTAGACGTTTCTAGGGACGTGGAGGGACGTTTGAGAGAGAAAACGACTGGCCCAAAGGGGTCAGTCGTCGTTTATTTATGCGTTAAGCAGAGCGTCAAGGGCAATGGGGAATTTCTCCCGCGTCAGGGTTTCTACAGCCTCTGCAAAGTCTCGAATCTCTTTTTGAGCTCCCTGGTCCAACCGCAGTCTGAGAAAGTGGGAGACTGCTTGGAGACTGCCTGTCCAAACCCAGCGCACATAGAGTCCGTAAGCAGGTAGAAAGAGCCGTGCTTGCTCTGGGCAAACCTGGTCCTCGAGGGCTTGCTCATAGAGTCTCAAACTCTCTTTGACATGGGCCGCCAGTGCTTCGCTGTATTTCTCCCCGATACTAGGAGGAAGGTTATCTCCACTACCTTGCTTACGATTTTCCGGTACCGAACGCCACTCTTCCTTCCCGGGAACCAAGAAGGTCGGTTCTTCTGTAATATAGCGTCGACTGGACTCGTTCCAGGCGGTAAGGCGATCATAGCCTTCCCCATGTTCACTGCCGATCACATGTTTCCACCATTGCCGGGCAACCATGAGGGGTGCATAGACTTCAAATTTAAGGACAGAGTGGCGGAAGGGCGATGTATGCTGATGATCAGCCAGGTAGGTTAAGAGCCTCTTTTCCCGCTCGCCCATTTCACTACTTTCTTTATCGAAACTTACTTTAGCGTCATTTACAGGGGACAAATCCGTACCCATCCAGTCTTTTAGGAGTACGTAGCCATGTTCACCGACGTTGACTTTTAGTTTTTCCACCATGTACCCTCCTCGTACGTTTTCGTCAGTATATCATAAATCGCTCAGGAGAGTGACAGCAGATTTCACGAACAGCCTGCCTAGCCCTGGAATTGTTAAATCACAATTTTTCTGGTAGGAGTTTACAGAATAGGCAGGAAGGGGAACATTGTTGGCGAAAAACCATACTAAGTGTTAACAACTTCTTGTTTTGTTTACGCAGTAGTGCAAACGTTGTCATTGCGGAGGTGGTTGAATTACAAGGTGTTGTACTGCCGGTTTCTTGACAATTCTATGGAGGTGCGTAAGATGAAAAGATTGACCACGGTATTGGTTGTATTCGTTTTGGCTGCGTTGATCAGTATGCCTGTTTTGGCTTCTGTTCCTGGAGAATTGTTGATTTGGTCCGACGGTGAAAGAGCTCCGATTTTGACGCAAGTAGCTAAGAAGTTTGTGATTGAGTACGGCATTACTGTGCGTATTCAAGAGTTACCCTTTGGCGACATTCGCGACAATCTAGCCATCGTGGCCCCAACAGGGGAAGGTCCCGACATTATTGTTGGTGCCCATGACTGGCTGGGTCAATTGGTAACTGACGGACTCATCGAGCCTATTGATCTTGCCGATCCTTCGCTGTTCTTGGAATCTGGACTTGACGCCTTTACTTGGGGCGGCAAACACTATGGTATCCCTTACGCGATCGAGGCCATTGGTCTGATTTACAATAAAGATCTCACTGGCGAAGATGGGATCCAAACATTCGAAGAACTCATCGATTTGGGTATGAAGCTCAGAGATGAAGGCAAGTATGCCCTGGTGATGCCACAACCGGATCCTTATCACACCTTCCCATTTTTCAGCGTCTTAGGTGGATATGTCTTTGGCATGAACGCTGATGGCGTCTTAGATCCCCTCGACGTTGGATTGGCCAATCCAGGCGCAGTTGAAGGTTTCGAGCTCTTTGAATACCTCATGGACGAACGCATTATGGGACGTGCAACTCCCTATGATACCATGATGAGCTTATTCCAAAACGGCAATGCTGCCGCCATGATTACTGGTCCTTGGGCCTTTAACGATGTTCGCTCCGCCGGTATCAACTATGGATTCCAACAGATTCCTTCGTACAAAGGACAATTTGGTAAGCCATTCCTCGGCGCTCAAGGCTTTATGATGAGTGCTTTCAGTGAGAACAAAATGTTGGCGAACTTGTTCCTCAATGAGTTTGTTGCCACGAAAGATACAATGCTGGCCATTTATGAAGGTGATCCACGTCCAACAGCCTTCTTGCCTGCAGCGGATATTATCAACGAAGATCCTGATATGCGTGGTGTAATGGAATCGGCCGCGGAAGGTATTCCCATGCCAGCGATTCCTGCCATGAATGCAGTGTGGACAGCTTGGAGCGACGCTCTAGAACTGGTCATCAATGAGCAGAGTGAGCCCCAGCCTGCTATCGAAAATGCAGTTCAGCTCATTATTCAAACCATCAAGGATAGTGGTTACTAGGATCTTTTGATTTGCTTGTCTGATTCCCCTTGGAGCAAGACTCCAGGGGGAATCGGTTTTCCCTATTAGAAGCGCAGAAGCTTAAGTTTTAAGAAATGGGTGATGGAACGTGGGCAAGATTGTTAAGGGCATACTCTTAGGTATCGTTAATGTGGTCTTCATTTGGATTGCCCTTTACCTTTTGAGCGCCCAGGCTTACCTGGTTTTTGTCTTACTGTTGTTAGGCGCACTATTGACGAATTTTATCTTTATTTCGCCAAAGGGATATCCTTATCGGTACCTATTACCAGCTGCTTTTTTTATGGTTCTCTTAGTTGTATATCCCATCATTTATACTATTTATATTTCAGTTACCAACTATGGTACCGGTAACATCTTGAACAAAGAGCAAGTGATTGCCCAGTTTGAAGATAAATACTTCCTGGAGCCAAGTGCAGAGCAGTATTCGTTTCAAGCCTATCGCGATTCAGAGGGTAGTTTGTGGCTCTTATTTACAGGTTCCCAGGGCCAGCAACTACTCGGTCGTGAGGGGGAGCTTACACAGCTCAAAGCAGATGATCCACTCTTGGGACAGCTCAGCGATTATCAGGAGCTAAATCGAGTGGAAATCGTGCAGGCCACAAACGAGTTAGCTGCGCAGTCCTTTGCCTACGATGACAGACATGAACTGCGGATGCGCAACATCAGTTCTTTTAGTGTGTATCTGCAGCAATATAGCTATGATGCGACACAAGATCAGCTCACCGATTTGCAGACCGGTATCGTTTATACGCCAGTCAATGGCTATTTCCAAGCCCCCGACGGGACACGTCTTTCCCCAGGTTTTAGAGCTGTGATCGGCTTCGATAACTTTAGGAGACTCCTTGGTAATCCCCAGATTACAGGTCCCTTCGTCAGCGTCTTTGTCTGGACAATCCAATGGGCTCTGCTCAGTGTGGCCACAACCTTTGTTGTAGGTTTATTCCTAGCCATCCTGCTCAACGATCCGTATTTACGTTTCCGGAAAATGTATCGATCGCTTTTGATCTTACCTTATGCCATCCCAGCCTTCATTTCAGCCCTGATTTGGCGGGGACTGTTCAATACTGAGTTAGGTGTGATTAACCAAATCCTACAAGCCACCATTGGATCCTCCGTACCGTGGCTACAAGACCCTTTCTGGGCCAAGGTTGCTTTAGTGATCCTCAACTTATGGCTGGGCTTTCCCTACATGATGATTATTTGTCTTGGAGCCCTGCAAAGTATTGGCGCCGAGATGTATGAAGCAGCCCTTGTGGATGGGGCCACTGGATGGCAACAATTTCGCCATATTACCTTACCCTTGCTCATGGTCAGTGTGGGGCCTTTATTGGTCTCGTCTTTCTCCTTTAACTTCAATAACTTCTCTGTCATCTATCTGTTAACCAGGGGACGACCACCCATTGTGGGGGCTCAAACCCCGGCAGGTCATACAGATATTCTGATCTCCTATACCTATCGATTGGCCTTCGAAAGCGGACGGGGCATTGATTACGGACTAGCATCTGCCGTCACACTCGTTATCTTTTTGATTACAGGGGCCATTACATTTATCAACTTCCGTTTCACCGGAGCCTTAGAGGATGTGAGCAAAAATGTATAGAAAGCACACGTTTTTTCGAGGTTTATGGCGCCATGCCATCCTATGGGTATTTCTCATCTTCGCGTTGTTTCCGATCCTATGGGTGATTTCCGCTTCCTTTAATCCCGCCAACACTCTGGTAGGCCAGAGTATGATTCCTCGTAATGCCAGTTTGGTGAATTACAGGGAGGTTTTTACCAGTGAGCAGTATCCCATTGCCCTTTAGATCAAAAACTCCATCATCATCAGCATAACTACAGCGGCCTTGGTTGTTGTTATGACCTCCCTTGCGGCTTACGCTTTTTCTCGCTTTCGCTTTAAGGGCAGAAGGCAAGGACTCTTTGCCGCCCTTTTGGTTCAGGTCTTTCCCCAGATGCTAGCCGCGGTCTCCATTTATCTCTTGGTTCTCAGCATCGGAAAGCTCATTCCTTCTTTAGGAATCAATACCCATGCGGGATTGGTTTTGGTGTATCTAGGTGGGGCCATGGGAGTGAATGCTTGGTTGATGAAGGGTTACTTCGACACCATTCCTACTTCATTGGAAGAATCGGCCATGATCGACGGTGCTTCACCCTTCCAGGCGTACTACAAGATCATCCTTCCCTTAGCCAGACCTATCTTGGCCGTGATCTTCTTGCTCCAGTTTATTGGCAGTTATTCGGAGTTCATTTTTGCCAGTGTGCTCATTAGCTCAAGTGAGAAGTATACTCTGGCCGTGGGCTTGCAGCTTTTTATTCAGGACCAATATGCTAGTCGCTGGGGTGTCTTTGCGGCTGCTTCGGTCTTAGGCGCTCTGCCCATTGTGACCTTGTTTATGTTCTTGCAGAAGTACTTGGTTTCAGGTTTGACGAGTGGTGCTGTAAAAGGTTAATTATGGTTTTCTTGGAAGAAGAAGGATTTCTAGCCCCCTCGCAGAATTATCCTAGAACCATTTGAAAAGGGGGGTTTTGAAATGTTGTCCAAGAGACTCAGTACGATTGGTTTGCTTCTATTGGCGTTGTTACTGACAGGCTGCGGCGGGAGCATTATCACAGATTTGTATGTGCAAGATATCTTTGAGACTTTGGAAGGTCTAGAAGAGCCCCTATTGACGTCGACTACGATTACTGTAGAGTCCCCTGGTGATGAGTATAATGATCAGTTGATTGAACTTTTGGAGAAAAGCTTCCGGGATGTTCGCAATGCAAGAACCACAAGTCAGGATTATTCCAGCTACGTGGTTGTGGATGCGAAGGTTCCCATCTTGATGCTTGAGGATTTTGAACAGTTCTGGAACGGCGACGATGCTGTAGCGATCTTTGTGGTGGATATGGAAGACGGGACAGCAGGGCTAGGCCTAGGTCTAAACAGTGACAAATTGGATGTTCTTTTCAATGCCTTTGCGGAACAAATGTGGGAAGCTGCCTCGATTGAGGATTTCACCTTTACGGTAAAACTGTACAATGATGCGAGAGAACCAGTTTTTACGTATCTACAGGGTGTTTATGCTAACGGGACCCCCATCGCCTACGAGGAAGTCTTTGAGATGGAGCGGAGAGATTCCATGGAAATTCTCCTCGGCGACGTGGCTCGAGATTACGCTTACCGAGAGGGACTCGTGATCATCGGGGTCATCGAATAGCTGGTTAAGCCGTGGTGGCACCGGGAGTTTCTCCCGGTGCTTTTTTGGTCTTGTCGGCCCCAGTGAATTGTGCCTCTTTTCACTATGAATCGTCTTCTTTAAGCTGTATAATTGTGTCAATGGTAAAGATAGGATGATGAACGGAGGCAAGGGAATGAGAAGAAAGACGAAAAAGCGGAACATACTCCTTTGGCTGTTCGCAGGGCTGCTTCTTTTGGGAGTCGGTGTCTTGGCTACAATACCACCCTTGGTGATGGGCGACATGATTAACCTACACGTGGACTTTACCACTGTTTATCAAGCTGAAGATTTTGGTTTAAAGTCCACGGAGTTGACATTACAAACGGTGGATGGATACGGGATTTCCGCTTTTGAGGTGGAGGCTTCTGAACCGAAAGCAGTCATCATCTTTATCTCGGGGATCCATAATCCGTCTGTTACTGCCTTCTATGGTCACGCCCGAATGCTGCAAGACTATGGCTATGCATCGATCCTGACTGATATGAGGGCCCATGGCAAAAGCGAAGGCCAGGTGATTTCCCTGGGGTATTTAGAGACATTTGATACACAGGCTGTCGTGGACTACATCCGCAGTAAGGAGATGTATCAAGAGCTTCCCATCATTGTCTATGGTTTATCCATGGGTGGAGCTGTAGCCATCAATTCCATGGGGCAGATTCCCGAAATTGCAGGGCTCGTCAGCATGTCAGCCTACTCCTCCTGGGAGGATGTTTTTTCTGAAAATATGTTGGCTATGGGTGCCCCAAGACTGTTGACCAAAATTCAGACGCCCTTTGTCAAACTCTATACCATGCTGAAGTTTGGCTGGCAGAGGGTAGACATTGTTCCAAAGAAACAGATCGCCAATTTGGGCGATCGACCAGCCCTACTCATACACTCCCTGGAAGATACACAAGTATCCTATGGAAATCTCACCAGGATCGTAGAAAAGGCACCGAGTCATGTTCAGACTTGGACTCGCCCTGGAGATGAGCATCTCATCGCTACAGACTTTCTGCAACCTGAAAATGACCCAGAATATGCAGAGCGTGTCTTAGAATTTCTCGAGGCAAACTTTGGCCGCAAAGCAAGCCTGTGATGGAAATCAAAAAGAGGAGATGGGTAGAGTGAAGGTTTTAATAGCTTACGCCTCTAGATTCGGTTGTACGGAAACATGCGCCAATCAGCTGAAAGACAAGTTGAAGGGAGCTGAGGTTCGGGTAGTGGACCTTGGCAAAGAGAGTCCTGGAGAGCTCGAGGGATATGACGCTGTGGTCGTTGGTGGTCCCATCTATGCAGGCAATATTGAGGCTTCGGTGAAGAAATTTAGTACAGAAAACGTGGACATTTTACTCCAAAAGAAGTTGGCCCTATTCCTTTGTTGTGGCAATGGAGACCAGTTTGCAGCTCAGTTAAGCAGCGCCTTCGATCCACGATTGATCGAGCACGCAGTCGCCCATGAACACTTTGGCTATGAGTTCAAACTAGCAGAAATGGGCTTTTTCTTTCGGTTGATTGTCCGGTTGGTAGCCAAGGTCAAACAAAGTGAATCACGTATTTTAGATGAAAATATCACGCGACTTGCAGATAAGCTTGCTGAATGATGCTTTAGTTACAAATTAAGGGTGAATAGGATGAACGTAACGTTTACGCAACTAAGAGATTGGCTGACGCCGCTGGTAGGACATATCTCTGCCTTTGATCCCATTGGTAATCACGAGTTGAAGCGACATTTGGTTTACAAAGTGAGCTGTCAGGAGAGAGTTTATGTCTTAAAGCTCTACTATAAGAAGGATCGCTGGAATCGGGAGGTAGCGAATTTACGCCGTTTTGCCGGTACGGAGGTGCTGGCACCTCGCATGGTGGATTATGGAGTGTTTGAAAGCGGTTTAGAGTGGCTCTTATACGACTTTATTGAGGGGGATCTCCTCAGCCGGGTTGACGCTGGGCTTGCCCTAGACAATCGGGAAACCATTTACTTTGAAATGGGTGGGCAATTAGGCTTGATTCACCAGCATAAGCTGGATTTCTTCGGCAGTATGGACGAAAACGGCCACAGCATCTCAGGCTTTAACACCTTTAAGGAATACTTTTCGCAGCTGGTAGCGAAGATCTTGACAGAGCTTCATACAGTGGAGCATGATGACCCTCTACTTATGAGAGAAGCAGAGTCAAGATTCTTGTCTATGCTCGATGCCTTTGATGAAGAACCAGAAGCAACACTTTGTCATAATGACTTCGGTCCCCGGAACATCTTGGTTTCAGACACTGGAGGACAATGTTACCTCAAGGCTGTCATAGATTTCGAGCAAAGCGTACCAACGGATCGAGATGAAGAGTTGATATCTGTGTACTTACCCCTGTTAGAGCATGACAAGCAATTGGCG
>JAAYOK010000271.1 GCA_012520355.1 Bacillota bacterium
CTTCATGGCCTCCATTAAGGGAGCAGGACCGCAGGCATAACCCAGACGCCAGCCGGTCATGGAGAAGGCTTTGGAGAAACCATTGATGAGAAGTGTCCGTTCATACATACCTGGCAGGGTGGCAATGGAAGTATGCTCGATCCCATAGACTAACTCAGCATAGATTTCATCAGCAATCACAAGAATGTCATGTTCGCGGAGGACTTCGGCAATGGCCATCAAATCGTCCTTTTCCATGACAGCACCTGTGGGGTTATTGGGATAACAAAAGACAATGGCCTTGGTCTTCGGGGTGATCAGGGAACGGATTACATCGGCCGTCAGGCGGAAGTCGTCTTTTTCATAGGTTGGTACAGGCACTGCTACTCCACCTGCTAAAATGGCCGATGGCGCATAGGATACATAGGTGGGTTCAGGTACAAGTACTTCATCGCCAGGGTTGACTACGGCCCGCAAGGCTAAATCCACCGCTTCACTGGCGCCAACGGTCACCAGAATTTGATTGGCTGGATCATATTCCACGTGAAAACGCTTTTCGAGGTACTTGCTAATAGCACGGCGTAGCTCCATAAGACCCACATTGGCGGTATAGGTTGTGCCTTTTTCCACAATGGATCGCACACCAGCCTCCCGAATATTGGTTGGGGTGGGAAAATCAGGCTCGCCAACACCCAGAGAGATTACCCCTTCCATACTCGCAGCAATGTCAAAGAACTTCCGAATACCAGAGGGCTTAATCGTCTTTACCTTGTCTGATAACATTTTGTCAATCAATTTAACTTCCACCTTCCTGACGTAATAATAACTCCCTATTCTTCACTTTATTCGTAACTCCTACCGGGAAAAAACTTTTTCGTATATTGACAGAATTATCTGATTATTGTATACTCAAGATGCTAGCAAAATCAGGGCCCGATCAAAAAGGAGAAAATGATGAAGAAAAACGTTCTTTGTTCCCTATTGGTATTGACGCTACTAGTGGGTATGGTTGGCACGAGTTTTGCCGCCAGCACCGTTTCGACCCCCGTCCTACCCTTTGGCGAAGAGCTCGTACCCCTCAGCCAAGAAGAGTTAGATGATGTGGAAGGTGCCTGGGGAGCCCATGCTGCAGCCGCTGTGGTGGGGGCTGCCATAGGAGGTCTCAGTTACTGGACATCAACTGCCCCAGCGGAGCGCAACTGGACCGATGGCCTAGTGGCCTGTGCTGTAGGTGCCATGAGTACATTAATGGGTAAGTTCCTCTAATCCCGACTCTCATCAAGGATTCGAAAGGATGATCCCATGACTGTTCCCCAGCTCCTTCTACGCTGGATCGTTGTGGCTTCCCTGACCATCACGAGTGGTCTCTGGCGGCAAAAGCTCTGTGGTAAAGATCTTGTGGTGTTGGCTATCCTGGCGGCCACGATGGTCACAGGAATCGCAGCTCTGCATCCCTTGACCAAACTGCCAGGGGTCTTGGGCATGGTGGTGATCTGGCTCCGCCAGTTCTTAATTTTCACCACTCTCGCCGGTGTCATTGCTGGCTTTCCCCAGCGTGTCAGTCTCATCATGGGCGCAGGTTTTGCCACACTACTCACCATGGTGCAGCTGCTTAGCTAGATTTCAGGGTCTGATCCGATGGGTCAGACCCTTTCCCACCTCGCCAGACGAGAAAAATCCCCATAAGTGTGATGAAACTACCGAGAAGTTCTCGGCCAGAAGGAATCTCCCCTAGGACAAATACAGCCAAGAGGCTGGCACCTAAGGGCTCCCCTAAGATGAAAGCTGAGACCAGGGTGGCTGGCAAAAATTTGAGGGCCCAGTTGAGGGTGTTATGTCCCAAGACGGTGGGAAACAGAGCGAGGCCCAGGAACACAAGCCAAGTCTGGTGCGAATAGCCCCTAAATGGAAGGCCCCGAAACAAGAGAAAAAGTGCGATCAAAAAACTTGCACTACCAAAAACAAAAGTAGAATACAGAGCTAAGGGGAGATTCTGGCGGAGTCTGCGGCCTAAGATTAAGTAGAAGGCAATGGTGAGTGCGCCACCTAAGGCGAGGGAGTTGCCTAAAAGCCTAGACTCGCCTAAGCCTTGACTTGAGGTCACAAGTAGGCCCCCTGCCAAAGAAAGGCCAAGACCCAGCCACATGCTGCGACTTGGTTTTTCCTTCAGAAAGAGAAGGGAGAGCAAAAAGACCCAGACAGGATGGGTGGTGGCTAAGACAACCGAACTCGCCACACTCGTATACGAAAGAGAACTCATCCAGAGCAAAAAATGAAGGGCGAGAAAGGCGCCTGCCCCAAGGGCCAGGCCCAGATCCTCACGGGAAATTGCATACTCTTTCCTTTGCCGAAGTGCGCCTGGGAGAAAGAACAGGGCAGCAAAAAACATCCGGTAGAAGGCCATGACCGGCGGCGGGGCATCCCCAAGGCGGATCAAAACCGCGGAGGTGGAAATCCCCAACACGCCTCCGATTAAAGCTAGGGTTAGGAAGGGTTTGCTTGGCCCCATCAGTCTAAACGCTCTAAAAGGAGTAGTTCAAAGCCAATTTGGGCCATTTCTGCGGCGCTTAAGATCAAACCTTCGGGAGGTCGGATTTTCAGTTTCAAAGCAATGGCCTTTTGACCGATCTTTTGACTATACTCGATCCGGTTCATGGGCACATCGGCCTCGAGGATCTGCGAGAAAACCTCTGCACTGCCCTGATGACCCACCGCGGAAACAAAGCCGAAGGTCCGAATCAGATCCTTCGCTTCCTCCACATCAAGGAGGGTCACTCGATACAAACCGGTTGTGGTACAAATCGGTCCATTAAACAAAGCCACCGGATAGGGCCCATCACTGGGCAATTGTAATTCCTCTAGATTCTCCCAAGGCCGCATTCCTTCCACCGCCTAAACCTCCCTTGTACTAGCAGCTAAGCCTTCTGCTCCTTGCAGGTATTGCCGCAATAGGGCAGCCACAGTTTCCAAAGCTACCTGGTTGTAGCCACCTTCTGGTACAATCAAATCTGCATAACGCTTGGCCGGTTCCACAAAGGCTTCATGCATGGGTTTTACCGTTTCTAGATATTGACTGCGCACAGAATCGAGGCTCCGGCCCCGTTTTTGCACATCACGGGTCAAACGGCGTAAGATCCGTACATCAGGATCCGTATCTACAAAGACCTTCAAATCAAACTCCTTGCGTAAAAGGGGATTGGTTAAGACCAAGATACCTTCCACAATAACAATGGCCCGGGGCTCAACTGTTACCGTCTTGTCGGTACGGGCATAGGAGGCAAAATCGTAGACTGGTACTTCCA
>JAAYOK010000272.1 GCA_012520355.1 Bacillota bacterium
AACCTCGATGCCTTCGAGTATGGATACTGGCAACCAACCATTGCCGCCTGGGAAGAAGCCCGGAACGCGATTGGCACCGCAGTGGAACGTGTTTTCTTGGGTGAGCCCATGGATCTCGTTTTAGACGAGGCCCAGATGCTGGTAGAAGAAGCCATCGACGAGATGCTCTCTCAGCGCTACTAAGAATTAGCTGACTTCACCAACAGCCCAGGAGCACTCCTGGGCTGTTTTCTCAAACATGAGGAGGATTTAATGACAGAAAAGAAAAAGGCGGTCTTTTTAGACCGCGATGGTGTGCTGAATCAATCCTTTGGCAACAGGCCCCCCAATAACAAAGAGGAGCTGATTGTCTTCCCCGGTGTTCCCCAGGCTGTGGCTAACTTAAACCAAGCAGGTTTTCTGGTCTTTGTCGTCACCAACCAAGGCGGTGTTGGCCTTGGTTATATGACCCCCCAAGATCTAGCGGGCATCCATGAAAAGCTCGCTGAAGAGGTGACCCAGGCCGGGGGCCATTTTACGGAAATCATGGCCTGCATGCATAAACCAAGGAGCGGCTGTTCCTGCCGTAAACCCAAGCCTGGGATGCTTCTGACCCTTGGGAAAAAGTATGATGTAGACCTGGCCCAAAGTTTTATGGTTGGCGATCGAGATATGGACCTAGCTGCTGGTAAGGCCGCAGGAACCAAAACGATCCTAATCGCTTCAGACGAAACAATCACGGAGGTACCCGATTACACCTTTCCTGATTTACTTGCCGCGAGTCGATTCCTCAAAGATGGCATAGAGGGCTAGTAGATACGAAGTGGCCCCAAAACCGCTGATTTGGCCAAGGCAGACCGGTGCGATCACAGAGCGCGACCGGAATTCTTCTCTGGCCTGAATCGCAGATAAGTGTACTTCAATGGTGGGGATCCCCGCCCCCGCCACTGCATCCCGGAGGGCATAACTATAATGGGTTAAGGCACCGGGATTCAAAATGATCCATTGGTAATGACCGATCCCACGGTGGATGCGGTCAATTAGAACTCCCTCTTGGTTGGACTGGAAGAAATCCACCTCGAAGCCCAGCTGGGAGGCGAGGACTTGGATATCTTCATTGATCTGATCTAAGGTTCTCGTACCATAGACTTCTGGTTCACGCTGACCCAAGAGATTAAGGTTAGGACCATGGAGCACTAATACCTTCATTGCTTCTCCTCCTCTAGCACCGCGACCAGGCGATTCAGTTTCTTAATTAAGCTTCGGTACTTCTCTGGCTTAAGAGACTGGGGTCCGTCCGATAAAGCCTCGTCAGGGCGACTATGTACTTCAATCATCAATCCGTCGGCACCGGCGGCCATGGCGGCTTTGGCTAGGGGTTCGATCAAGTTCCAGTCGCCAGAACCATGGCTCGGATCCACAATCACCGGCAGATGGCTGATCTGCTTGAGAATGGGTACTGCACTCAAATCTAAGGTATTACGGGTGAAGGTCTGGCTAAAGGTGCGAATGCCCCGTTCGCAAAGTACCACCTGGGAGTTCCCTGCGGCTAAGATGTATTCTGCGGAAAGGAGAAGTTCTTCCAGGGTGGCAGCTACACCCCGCTTCAAGAGAACGGGCTTGCTTTGGGCTCCCACTTTTTTAAGCAAAGCATAGTTCTGCATATTACGGGCGCCAATTTGGAGCATATCCACTGCGTCTGCCACCATCTCCACCTCGGCTTCTGACATCACCTCGGTTACAACTGGTAAGCCTACTTGCCTCCCCGCCTCTTTCAGATAGGCTAAGCCTGCCTCACCTAGGCCCTGAAAACTATAGGGTGAGGTCCGGGGTTTGAAGGCTCCTCCCCTTAAGATCTGGGCTGAATCTTGAATCGCCTGGGCGATTTCCCGAATCTGTGTCTCATCCTCCACGGAACAAGGGCCGGCAATATAGGCCTTATGTCCGCCCCCGATTTTAACCTTTCCCACTTGCACAATGGTATCCCTTGCTCTTGCTTCTCGACTCACTAAGTGCAGACGCTCCACGATGATTGCCCCCTTGTCATGTCCATTCTATCAGAAAAGCCGACCCTCTGGAAGATCCCAAAGGGTCGGCTCATTTTTGTTCCATTCGTTTTTGGCCTACAACTCTCGCCTGCGCTCTAGCCTGCAGCTCGCAGAGAATCGACGAGGGCCTGTAAGCTAGCCCCAGCATCACCTGGAACAAAGGTGCAGTTTGGCGCATCATACAATGTGTTCTCCACACCTGCATAGCCTGGAGCTCTGTCTAAGTTGTAGATGATCACATGGCGAGCGTGCTCTACATTCAAGATGGGCATGCCGTAGATGGGTGTGTCTGCGTGGGTATTGGCGGCAGGGTTGATCACGTCATTGGCACCTACCACAACGGCCACATCCACATCCTTAAATTGATCATTGATTTGATCCATCTCTAGCATGAGCTCATAGGGAATGTCCACTTCAGCCATGAGCACGTTCATGTGTCCAGGCATCCGGCCTGCCACTGGATGCACCGCGATTTCCACACGCACCCCGCGGCTTTGCAGTAGGTCAACGAGGCGTTTCACCTGTCCTTGGGCTTGAGCTAAAGCCATACCATAGCCTGGGACAACCACAACGCGCTTCGCTGCCAAGAGCTTGGCTACAGGATCATCCGCCTGAGCTTGGGCAGGTGCTCCTGTTTTGGCACCTTCACCCTTGGCCGCTGCGATGAGCTTGGCTAAGCTATCTTTGGCATCGCCCAAGAGGAGCTGGACTTTATCCATGGCATAGAGACTATTATCCACACCGGCATAACCTGGTTTGGTATCGTAGTTGCAGATAAGCACATGGCTGGCACTATCTGCCCGAATAATGGGCATGCCATAGATGGGGGTATCCTCGAGCTCAATGGCGGCCGGATTCACCACGTCATTGGCACCGACGATGATGGCCACATCTGTCTCTTCTAAGAAGGCATTAATGGCATCGAGTTCATAGAGTTTGTCATAGGGCACATCTACCTCTGCTAAGAGCACGTTCATATGCCCTGGCATCCGCCCGGCAACGGGATGAATACCATAGCGCACTTCTTTGCCTTGACTCTCCAAGAGCTCTCCGAGTTGCTTGACTTGGCCCTGGGCCTGAGCTAAGGCCATACCGTAACCCGGGATAATGACAACCTTCTTGGCCGAGCTGAGCTTACCTACCAAATCATCTTCTGGTGTTGCCGCCTCTGCGGACGTTTCTTGGGCTTTTTCGCCCTTGAGAACCGCTGTGATTTTCGCAATTCCGTCCTTGGCATCGCCGAGCAAGAGTTCTACCTTATCCATCTCATAGAGGCTGTTGTCCACGCCGGCATAGCCTGGCTTGGTATCAAAGTTACAGACCAAGACTTGCTTCGCGTGATCGGCCCTGATAATGGGCATGCCGTAGATGGGGGTATCCTCGAGCTCGATGGCGGCTGGGTTCACCACGTCATTGGCACCAATGATAATGGAAAGATCGGCGTCCTCCAGAAAAGCATTGATGGCATCGAGTTCATAGAGCTGGTCATAGGGTACATCCACTTCGGCCAGGAGGACATTCATATGTCCAGGCATCCGCCCTGCTACAGGGTGAATCCCAAAGCGAACTTCCTTACCTTGGCTCGCCATCAGATCAGCTAGTTGTTTCACTTGGAGCTGGGCTTGAGCCAGGGCCATACCATAACCAGGAATAATCACAACTTTCTTGGCCAAGCGAACTGCTTCTTCCCAAACAGGCCCCTGAGGCTTACTTGGCGCGGCTTCCTTCACTGGCACTGGAGCCTGCTTCGGCTTGGCCACAGGTGTCGACTTCTTCGTAGCAGTGGTCTTACCGGTGAGAATCTTCATGAGACTTGTGTTCATCGCCTTACACATGATCTGGGTTAGAATCAGACCAGAGGCTCCCACAATAGAACCGACCACAACAAGTAGGGCTCCATTCTCTAAAGCGAAACCGGCAATCGCGCCTGCCACTCCCGAAAAGGAGTTCAAGAGGGAAATGGTAATGGGCATATCGGCGCCGCCCACCCGGATGGTGAAGACATATCCCCAGTAGAGTGAACCCACGGTGAGAATCACAGCATGAAGGAGTGGGTGCCCAATACTGAATGTTAAGGCCAGGATGGACAGAACCATCACTCCTAGGCTTGCAAAGAGCTGGAGGTTATGCTGGGGCAAGTGAACGGGACGCTGGTTCAATTTCCCGTGCAATTTACCTGCAGCCACCAAACTACCGCTTAAGGTCACTCCACCTACCAACACCGCCAAACCCGATGTAAACCAGGTGAAGGGGATCAGTTCCATGGCACTTGCAGCACCAACACTCAGGTAAATCGTAACCAGAGCGACCAGGGCCGAGGCGCCGCCACCAAATCCATTCAACAAAGCTACCATCTGGGGCATCTGAATCATTAAGACCTTCACAGACAGCCATACACCTAAGGCCGATCCCACGATGAGACCTGCCCAAATTACAGGCATGGTCAAAACCTGGGATTCTACCATGATGACAACAATCGCACCAGCCATGGCCAGGGCACCAATCTGATTGCCCCTAACGGCGGTCTCAGGCGAGTTCATGAGGCGGATTCCGTAGATGAACCCTGCAATAAAGAGTAATTGTAAGAAGAATGACAGGGTCATCTACGACTTCCCCCCCTTCTTTGTTTTGAACATCCTTAACATGCGATCCGTCACCATAAATCCACCCACTACGTTAATCATGGCCAAGACAATGGCGAGAAAGCCCACAAGTTGGCTTCCCGTAGTCAGAGCTAGAGCGGTTGTGGAGATGGAGCCCACAATGGTAATACCTGAAAGGGCGTTCATGCCCGACATCAGCGGGGTGTGAATCAAACTAGGTACATCGCTAATTAGCTTGTAGCCAAGAATGGCTGCTCCCACAAAAGCCAGGACTAAGACAAAATAGGTCATTAAATCTCTCCTCTTACACGCATTGATTCTAAGGCGCCCTCATGCACAACCTGACCATCTTTGGTGGTGAGGGTCTCTTTCACAATTACGTCGTCAAGATTCAGGTTAATTTTGCCATCTTCTACAATGTTATTGACGAAGTG
>JAAYOK010000273.1 GCA_012520355.1 Bacillota bacterium
CTCTCCCCTTTTCTCCTGCAGAAGGAATACTACCTAATTCAGCGAAGTAACTTCTATTATACATCGGAGCTTCACAAAGTGAAACTCCGAAATGCTTCTGAAAGAGCATCAATCAAGGAGGCGTTTATTGTGCAACATTCCGTCTATCAATCGCCCCTCGGACCCTTTTTTCTGTGGTTTCAAGGAGATGAGCTCGTCTATGCCTCCTTCCAGGAAGAAGACGGAGAATCTTGGCTTGGCAGACGCTTTCCTGGGGCCTGCCCTAGAACAGGGTCACTGCCCCCAGACTATCAGGATGATCTCGACAGCTACTTCAGGGGAAAAAGGATGGACTTTACCTGGCCCCTACTCCTCTTGGGTACAGACTTTCAAACCAAGGTGTGGGCAGAGATTGCCAAGGTACCCCATGGCCAGGTTACAACCTATAAAAAGATAGGAGAGGCCCTAGGTACCAAGGCCTACCGCGCCATTGGCCAAGCGGTAGGGGCGAATCCAGTCAGTGTCATTGTCCCTTGTCACCGTGTTTTGGGTACGAACTCCTTTGGAGGTTATGGCGGGGGCTTGAACATCAAGCGCATGCTCCTAGAACTTGAAAACGTTACCCTACGACCGAATTTCCTAGCTTAAAAGGAGGAGAATCAGATTTCTACTTTAGTTTTTGGATTTGATATTGATGGTGTACTAACCAACGATGATGATGGCGAATGTAATATTTGGATTCGAGAGGCAAGCCGCTTCTTTAGTCTACCCATGCCCAAGAAGCGTACCTATTACATCGAAGACGCCTTTCAGGTGAGTACAGAAGAGGTACACCGTTTCTTTCGGGCTCGGGCCAACCACATCTTTGAGACAGTACCCATAAGGGAACAGGCAGCAGAAACGTTGCATCACTTGAAAGAGATCAAACACACCGTCCACCTCATTACCGCTCGGGATGAACGGCATCGTGCCATCACCGAAGAGTGGCTTGGGCGTCATCGGGTACCCTATGATCGCCTCTTTATGAGCCCACCCAAGCAGACCTTCTCGAAGGGCGATCTTTGTAAAGAACTGAAGGTAGGCTTTTTTGTTGATGACAAACTGGAAAACGCCTTAGAGACAGCAAGTCAAGGCATCTATACTCTCCTTTTCCAAGCCTCCCACAACGCTGGGAGCGATCACTTTTTGCCACTTGTGAAAAACTGGGGGCAAGTCCGTGAACACATTGACCTCCACCTAAGAAACAATGCGTCCTAGTTCTTGTTGGCAGAGTTCATAGAAATTGCACCAAGGGCACATGGCCCGGGCATCGGTAAGGGCGAAATCTATCTTGGGCCGGGGAATGTTCTGGACCGGATCTAAGAGCAGTTTTCGCATCTGAGCCATACTAGCCTTGGCCCTTTTTTCTACCTCTGCCAGCCCTTCTTGGGTAAAACTCGTTTCTTTGGTGATCCCCAAACTTAAATACTCCAAACGAGCCCGAATCTGCTCTGGAGCCACACCGTGCTTCTCGTGGACATAAAGGGCATAGAGGGCCACTTGATCCTCGTTATCCTCCACCTCTTCACCGGTTTTCCAATCCACAATGGTCCACTGACCATCTTCACTTTTGTAAAGTAAATCGGGAACGGCATAAACGGGGGTTTGTTCGATGAAAAAGGTGTCGAACTGCTCCGAGGCGACCAGGCTGACATCCTCGCGAGCTAGTATGTCCCAAACCTCAGAGGCCACTAAGGCCTGGGAGACAAGTGTGATCCGTTCGTTGATCTTGGTCAAGGTCGCCTCACTAATTTCCATTTGGTAGTAGAACTCCTGCAACATATCGACGCGACTTGGCCTCCGGCGAAAGAGATCCCCATCATCTCGGGAGCTCTTCCAAACCCTTCTCAACTGCCGCCGAATCTCTTCTTCCACCACATCGGCCCCTGGCAGCTCCCTTCCCTCCAAGATTCGCTCCACCATCCCATAGGCACTTTTATGCAGGGCGTCTCCCAAGGTTAAGTAGAGATTGCTCAGTTTCTTGAGACGATAGGCCAAGGCAGCCTCTGGAGCAGCCCTAAACTCCCAACCATTATGGGAGCCATAGTAATTGTAGAAATAGCGCCTCTCACAACCAACCAAGGTCTGATGTCGCGAGAAGGACCAAGACCACTGGGGATACTCTCGCCGTACATAACCTGTCATTGACTCAATCCACCCCTTCCGGCAGCAAGTTCTGCCAAGTCGTGCCCCCCAGGAACCTGGAAGACCCGTAAATCAAACTCTGACACAATAGCCAAGACATGATCGAAGATGTCTGCGGCCACACCCTCATGATTGACCCAACCAACGTCTTTCGTAAAGGCATAGATCTCCAAAGGCAGACCGCTCGGTGTGGGGGGAAGTTGCCGCACAATCATGATGAGATTCTGGTTAATCGCAGGATGGGCCTTCAGATACGCCACCAGATAGGCCCGAAACGTCCCTAGGTTCGTCAGGTGACGACCATTCACGACCGAAGCATCAGTATTATGAGCCCGATTATGCTCTTCAATCTCTTTCGTCTTCTGGGTCAAATAGTCTTTCAGGAGCTCGATTTCAGCTAGATGATCAAAGAGTTCCTGATCTAAAAAACGGATACTGGTTTGATCAATGAGAACGGCCTTTTTGATCCGCCGTCCTCCCCCTTCAAACATGCCTCGCCAATTCACGAAGGAATCCTGGGCAAGCTTATGGGTTGGTATTGTAGTGATGGAACGATTCCAGTTGCGGATCCGCACATAATGCAGGGCAACCTCGATTACATCACCATCGGCACCGAACTTCGGGGCCTCAATCCAGTCTCCTACCCGCACCTGATCGCTTAAGGTAAGCTGAATACCGGCAAAGAAGGCCAAAATCGTGTCTTGAAAGACTAGAAGTAAGACTGCACTCAAGGCGCCAAGACCACCAAGGAGAGCCCAAGGGGACTGTCCCAAGAGTAAAGAAAAGACCGCTGTACCCGCAAAGATCCACATAGCAATCTGCAAAATCTGCACAAAACCATTGATGGGCATGCGGCCCGAAATAGGCAGGGTGTTGTAGATTCTCAACCCTGCTTTCAACAAGCGATCCAAAGTCATGGCAACCACGAGGATCACGCCCACTTTAAGGAGCTGGTTAACGGGTTCCCCCAGCACCTCAAGAAAGGGTACGACCCGAAAAAGGATGATACCAGGTATGATCAAGGCCACCGACTTGAAGACTCCAGCCTCGATGAAAAAATCATCCCAGGTGGTGCGAGTCTTGCGAAACAAGCGATACAATAACTCCAAGAAGTAGGTCTTCACAAGTCGATACGCCAGGGCACTAATGGCAAGGACAAAAAGGAGAATCAAAATCTCCTGTACTACGGCATGTTCGAAAAACTGCATAAAGGGAACCTCCTAAATCCTACTCCAAAGTCGCTCCGCGGTCCGTCTACCGATATACCAGCCAGCCCCTCCTAGAATGAGGGTTACCAGCAAAAGTTCTAGAGGGATCAACCATAAGGTTTCGCTCTGCCAGTTTAGCAGGAAGACAAAACCAAGCAAGAGACCGACAACGACCGCGGCCAAAAGCCCAAGGATAGCGTTGAGGTTACTCTTTACAGCCTTCACAGGGTTCACCCAATCGAGCATCGGTCGACTGAGATCAAACAGGACGAGTAGGTAAGCCAGGGCACTGGATAACAAAACACCGAAAAACGTTCCGAAAACGACCTCCCAGATTCCCCAGGCAAAGAGATACGCCATGGGAAGTAAACCTAGCAGGCAACCGATGGTATTCACCAACTGTGCGGCTACAACCCGAGTCAAGATAATCTGCTCAATGGATAAGGGAAGACTACGGATGATCCACAAGTAACGGCCCTCTCGAGAAAACGTAGTGGATGGAATCATGGACATGGCGATCATGAGCATAAAAAACAGGGAAATCCCACCCATGAGCAAAAGAGGGTGGAGCTCGCCGAGGTCAAGGGATTCAAAGGGATTGCCCTCCAAATTGGCACCAAAGAGGGGGATTAAGATCATTACAGGCAAGAGCACATAACCCACCAGTCCGTTTAGGGCAAAGTTGGGGTCCCGAATAAAGAGCCTCCGTTCCATCTGAACTAATGTAAAAAAGGCACTCTTCGCCTCTTCCCCAACTCGGGTCTGCTTACGCCGGCCTTTGCCGCGACTACCCTCAAGACCCGCTAAGACTCCTTGTAAGAAAACCTTTTCACCGAGCACATAAAGGACACCGAGCCCTGCGCTTCCCGCCAAGACTAGGTAGAAAAGATTGAGCCAGCCAGTACTTTGCTCTGAATAGGCTAGGGCCTGCGCTGACCAGGCACTTGGGGGAAAAACTCTGCCCATGATATAAACAAGACTGTCGGCCTGACTTAAGAGTCGTTCCATGAGTACATTTGGATCGTCTGTTCCCACATTTTCCTGAAGCCAATAGGTGGAACCCAAGACCAAGACCAAGATTAAAATGCCGCCAATCAAAGTTAGTCGATCCTTAAAACGACTGAGGTTGACTAGACGCATCAACACCACCGCCAAGCAACTAGCGATGAGCAGAGGAATGACTGGTAGGACAAAAAACACCACCACGGCGGTAAGAATGTAGGGTAAACCCCCTTGGGCCAAGAGTCCATAGCGAATGAACATGGGAAGTAAAACCATGGCGTTCAGTACGTATTGGCCTGTGAGAATCACCGCGAGCTTGGTTATGAGGATCTCACCGGATCGCAGAGGCAAGGGAATTAGCGTGGGTAAATCATTGCTGAAATAGAAAGAGGATAGTACATAAAAAAAGCCAAAGACAAGTCCAATTACGCTCACAAACAAAGTGCCAAGGACAAGGGATAGATGGGGTTGGCCAAATGACAAGCCAGCTAAGAAGAACTGCTCCGTCAAGACCCACACAAACCAGATGGAAAAGATCGCCACTGGACCTAAGGATGCTGCGATGACGATGGGCTCCCAAATTCTTTGCTTCTTTTTAATGTAATAATACTTCCCCACCGACCAGCCATAGTTGACATTCAGTAAGGCCAGGTAAAGACTCCACACCCTATTTTTCATGGGAATCACCTTCGTCTGTCAATTCTAAGAAGAGTTTCTCCAAACTTGACCCTGCTTGGCCCTGACTCTTACGCAACTCATCCATGGTGCCGCAGGCGATCATCTCACCCTGGTTAATAATGCCCACACGGTGGCAAAGCTGTTCAGCCACTTCTAGCACATGGGTGGAAAAGAAGACTGTGTTGCCCTGAGCTACATGTTCGCGCATGATTTCTTTGAAGAGGTGGGATGATTTCGGATCAAGACCCACCATAGGCTCATCGAGGATAAAAAGAGCTGGTGCATGAAGTAAGGCCCCAGTTAAGGCCAGCTTTTGCTGCATACCATGGGAGTAGCTTTGAATCAGATCGCCCACAGCACCAGACAACTGAAACATCTCTAAGTAATGCTCGAGCCGCTTGCGCCGGGTGGGTCCGTCCACACCGTAGACATCGCCGAGGAGATTGAGGTACTCGAGACCCGTTAAGCGAGGATACAAATCAGGTTTGTCCGGGACAAAGCCCATAGACTGCTTGGCGGCCACCGCATCGATACTTACGTCATGACCGTTGACCAACACCCGACCCTGATCAGGTCTGAGGAGACCTACAATCATCTTGATTGTCGTTGTCTTACCAGCACCATTGGGACCCAGAAAGCCGAAGATCTCCCCTGGCTTAACCTCCAGATCTAGGTTGCGCACAGCATACTTACTGGCTCCCTTATAGCGTTTAGACACACCTTGCAGTCGAATCATTCCAGCATCTCCTTTGACTCTCCAGTCTATTCTCTAAACTATTCTCCCTTGTCTACCTCTTCCCTCCTGAAAATCCAGCTATCCCCGAAAAGGTTAAACCCAATGACGGTTAGGGCAATAAACAAACCGGGAAATAAAGTCCAAGGAGCCAAAGCAGTATAGTTTTGGGCCTCCCTTAACATCCTTCCCCAACTTGGAGCCGGTGGCTGAATACCAAGTCCCAAGTAGCTTAAGGATGCCTCCAGCAAGATGGCCCCAGCTAGACTCACTGAGAACTGGACCAAGAGGGCGTCTTGGAGATTGGGAATCACATGGCGGAGCATAATCCGTCCATCACGAGCCCCCAAGGCCCTGGCAGCTTCTATAAAGGGCCGTTTCCTTATGCTCAAAACCTGGCTCCGAGTTAGACGAAGGAAATTTGGAATATTGCCGATGCTCACCGACCAGAGGATCACCTGGATTCCAGGCTCCCAAATCGTAGCAAAGAGAAGCGCCAGCAAAATGCTGGGAAACGCCTGCAAGGAGGTGCTGATTCGCATGATCACTTCATCCCAGACTCCTCCCCTGAAGCCTGCGACAAGACCGAGTCCAATCCCGAGGATGGAACCTAAGGAAACGGCGCCGATACCGACAAAAAGGGAGACGCGGCCACCCACCACAATCCGGCTCAATATATCGCGACCGAAGTGATCAGTACCGAAGAGATGTGTCTTGCTGGGGGGTTGGAACCTCGCCACAACTTGCACCTGATTGGGATCGTAGGGGGTATACAGAAAACCCACAAGCGTGATTGCAAAGATCAAGCCCAATAGAACAACGCCCCATTTACGCCTACTCATAGCGAATCCTCGGATCTAACAGGGCCAAACCTAGGTCAAAGAGAAGATCGAATAAGAGAACGAAAAGAACGATCAGCATGACCAAGGCTTGGACCAAGGGAAGATCTCGTTGAAAAACACCGGCTAGGAGGAGCTGCCCTACGCCAGGTAAACCAAAGACCTGCTCGATCACAATGGTCCCTGCCAAGAGCTGAGCGAACTGGAGGCCTGCAATGGTGAAAACCGGTAGGACCCCATTTCTCAGGGCATGCTTATAGGTGATAACTCGGTTTGAAAGACCTTTAGCACGGGCGGTTCGCACATAGTCCTGCTGCATGGCCTCACCCATGCCAGCTCGTATAAAGCGAGCTAAGATAGCCGACCTGGGAAGGGCCAAGGTCAAGGTAGGCAAAACAAGGCTCAGGGGCGTCGTATGTCCCCCCGCTGGCAGGAGACTCAGTTTAACCGCGAAGACTTGGATCAGCAAAAGACCTACCCAAAACTGGGGAAGGCCTAAACTCACCTGTGTCACCACCGATAACACACGGGCCACAAGACTCAGGGGCTTCACCGCCATGAAGATGCCTAAGGGAATCGCAAGTATCAGTGCTGTCCCCACCGCAGCTAAGGCCAGGGTAAAGGAAAGGGGCAAAGCTTGGAGCGCCAGCCCTTGCACAGGCAGAGAATAACGCCAGGAGTTACCCCATTCTCCCCGCAAAAAACCTAAGAACCACTGGAAGTAACGGATGAGAGGAGAACGATCCAAATCCAACTCGTGACGTAAGCGCGCGTAGATTTCCGGTGTTGCCTCGGTTCCCAGCATCAAGAGTGCAGGATCCCCTGGTAACACCTGGAGGACGAGGAAGGTTAGGATGCTCACCACAATAGCCGTGAGGACGAACCCCCCCGCCTTTTGAACCAGGTATTTTTTCATTGTGCCATCA
>JAAYOK010000274.1 GCA_012520355.1 Bacillota bacterium
CCATTGATTTGGAGCCCTTTCTGGAGAACTATTTTCTCATCTATGGTGGCTGTGCCGTGGCCTTACTTACAGTCTATCTCGTGGAAGCAAAAAGGAGCATTGTGGAGAATTTCGCTCCGATTTTGGCGAAGATCTTTAGCCCCCTCTTTCTCCTAACCATGCTGGCTTTCTTGACTGTAATGGTTGTTTCCGGGACTAGTCCTTTTACTGAAAGGGAGTTTTTGATCGGGTTTGACCTGATGTTAGTCCTGGTCTTGGGGATGGTTCTCTACACGATTTCCGCTAAGAATCTCCATGACCAGAAAGACCTTTTCGACTACCTGAATGTGGCCTTGATCACAGTCGCCATCATCGTCGATAGCGTTGCCCTTTCTGCCATTGTCTTTCGTTTGTCTGAATATGGGATTACGCCTAACAAGTTGGCGGCCCTAGGTGAGAATGTGCTCCTCCTTGTCAATCTCGGCGCTTTATTGGTGTTATATGTTCGGTACTTTATGGGTAAGAACGACTTTCAGAGGATTGAGACTTGGCAGACCAAGTACCTAAATGTTTACGCCCTCTGGATGGCCATAGTAGTGTTTGTCTTTCCCCTTGTGTTCCGCTTTCAATAAAAAGAAACGTGGCCGGTCTGGCCACGTTTCTCTAAATCTCTGGAAACCTTACATCGTGTACGTATTTTAGTCTTAGTTCAGTATGGGTTCCTTTTTCCCCTCGTTTCTGGGCGTGGAATCTCTACGCAAAGATGATCTTCCGCCAGTATGGTGCTGGGAAAGACCTGTGCCGCCTCGGCCAACAAAGCCCCATAATCCTGGGGTCGATACCTGGAGCTCAGATGGGTTAAGATCAATTGCTTCACTTGTGCTTGCTGCGCGACTCTGGCCGCTTGCACAGTTGTGGAGTGGCCATAATCGGAGGCGCTCTGGGCTAATGCATGGGCAAACGTTGCCTCGTGAACCAAGACATCGGCTTCTTGAGCAAGTTCAACTGCTCCTTGGCAGTAGCGTGTGTCACCCAGGATCACAATCTGGCGACCAGGTAGTGAAGGGCCGACGAAATCGCTTCCGTTGATTGTACGTCCATCGTCTAAGATAACCGTTTCGCAGTTTTTAAGCCGCCCATACAGGGGGCCTGGCGGTATCTTCAATTGGGCTAGCTTATCTACTTGAAGCTTCCCAGGGCGAGGGGGTTCTTCCACTCTGTAACCGTAAGAGGAAAGATTGTGTTCCAGGAGCCCGATTTTGACTGTCCAAGAGTCAAGATGCAAGACATCTCCAGGTCTGACTTCATGCACTTCCAAGGGATAACGCAAGTAGGTGCCGCTTATCTTAAGAGAAATCTGTACAAAGTCTTGAATGCCAGGGGGACCGTAGATTGTTAGGCTTGTCGCCTCAGTAGAAAAGGAACGGCTACCTAAGAACCCAGGTAAACCAAAGATATGATCCCCATGGAGGTGGCTAATAAACACATTTGTGACTTTGTGTAAGCCAAAAGGGGATGCCAAGATCTGATGTTGCGTACCTTCACCGCAGTCAAACAGCCAGATCTCGTTTTTTGGCGCGGGTAGCTTAAGAGCGATGCTTGTGACATTCCGCTTAAGTGAAGGCTTACCAGCCCCTGTGCCTAAGAAATACATGTACATAGCGGTTTCCCCTTTTCCATATGCGAGTGGTGCTACAAACGTCTATCTCTATTATATCAAACAACCACCAATTGTATGGATGTCAGTCAAAAGTTATTGACATATGTCAGAAACGCCATATACTAAAAGTATAACAGATATATGCCGGAAATAAGGGGGTGAACGGATGCCTAGATATGATGGATTTGGACCGCGAGGCTTTGGAGCTATGACAGGCAGAGGGTTGGGCTATTGTGCCAGTGTTTATCCAGGCCGGAGATGGGGACGTGGTCGCTGCTGGGGTTCTGGGTACAGTTATGGGCCTGTTGCTCCCCGCCGGGTTACGGCCCAGACAGAGAAGGAGTTTTTGGAAGCTGAAAGGGCTTTGCTGAAGACCCGCTTGGAAGAAATTGAGGCGGATTTAGAAGAGCATTAACATGAGAGGGGGGAAAGCAGGATAGCGAATTTCTTGCTTTCCTCCATTGGAGAGGTGAGTGAATGGCTAGACCCCGTAAGTGGAGGAAGGTGTGTGCTCTTCCTGCTATGAATCATTTTGGGCCCATTGGCCGAGCTCGGGTTGGGGAGGATGTAGTCTCCATGACTGTGGATGAATATGAGGCAATTCGCCTCATCGACTGGGAAGGATTTACCCAGGAAGAATGTGCAGAACAGATGGGAATCTCACGCACAACCGTTCAGGGGATCTACAGTGGAGGACGCAAGAAACTTGCAGATGTCTTGGTTCATGGCAAGATTCTCTCAATCGAAGGCGGTGAGTTCTTCCTTTGTGAAGGCGAGGGGCGTGGTTGTGGTCCAGGTTGCCGCAGGCACAGACGGGGTAGAAGATAAAGATTGGAGGATCCAAATGAGAATAGCGATTCCAGTCGAGGAACGAAATCTGGCAGGAACCATATGTGCATCGTTTGGTCGGGCTCCTGTTTTCCTCCTGTATGACACGGGAACGAAGGAGTCCAGTTTTGTAGAAAACAGTGCACTGGCAAATCCAGGCGGCGCAGGGATTAAAGCAGCGCAGTTACTGGTCGATCGGCAGGCCAGTGCGGTTCTAACGCCAAGATGTGGCGAGAACGCGGCTGAGATACTCAAAGCCGCAGGCATTAGCCTCTTCAAAACCAGTTCAACGTCCATCGAGGCAAGCATAGAGCTCTTTGGGAAAGGACGACTTCCCCTTCTCGAGGAAGTCCATGCCGGACTGTCGCACCATGGAGGCGACTGAATTGAGGATTGCGATTCTAAGCGGCAAGGGTGGCACGGGAAAGACGCTTGTCGCGGTAAACTTAGCGGCAGCAGCAGGTTCTAGCTATATGGATTGTGATGTGGAGGAGCCTAATGGTCATCTGTTTCTTAAACCTGCCTGGTCTCAAACAGAAACCGTTACTGTGAAAGTCCCTGTGGTGGACCGTACACGTTGCACTGGCTGCCGCCGTTGTGTTGATTTTTGCCGTTATGGTGCCCTGGCCTACACTTCAGCTGGGCTCATGATTCTGCCTAAGAACTGTCACTCATGTGGTGGCTGCATACTGGTCTGTCCGGAACAAGCCTTAACAGAGAGAGAGAGGACCATCGGGACGGTCCAAAAAGGGTTTTCCGCTGGAGTGCACTGTCATTCTGGGATCCTTGAGATTGGAGAACCATCTGGTGTGCCCATCATCCACCACCTTTTAAAGAGTATGGGTGACTTGCCAAATCCAGTATTTCTCGATTGCTCGCCAGGTAGTTCTTGTCTGGTAATGGAAAGCATCAGGGACGTCGATTACTGTGTCTTGGTGGCTGAGCCGACCTTGTTTGGCTTACATAATCTAGAGATGGTTTGGGAGCTGGTTAGGCTCTTCAAAAAACCTTGTGGCGTTGTTCTCAACAAGGTCCTTCCAGGTGAAAACCTAGGCGAGACCTTCTGCCAAGAACGGGGCATCACCATTCTAGCCCAGATTCCTTTTCACCGTGACCTGGGTCTTTTAACCTCTCAGGGAAAAATAGCGGTGAAGGAAGCTAGCGAATATAAGTCTCTTTTTTCCTGCCTACTCACGATCCTGTCTCAGGAGGTGCACTGTGAAACAGTTGCTTATTCTTAGTGGCAAAGGTGGTACAGGAAAAACGATGATCACCGCGGCCTTTATCAAGCTCTCTGAGGCCAAGGCTTATGCTGATTGCGATGTGGATGCACCAAATTTGCACCTTACGACCGATTGGACTGTAAAGCCCAAGCGAACCGCCTATTTTGGTTTGCCGAGAGCAGAAATCGATCCTGATCTTTGCACGAGCTGTGATCTGTGCCGTGAATATTGCCGTTTCTTTGCTATTACAGTTGCTGGAAACTACAGAGTGGATCCTTTGGCATGTGAGGGATGTGGTGTGTGTGAGTTTGTCTGTCCGGCAAAGGCCATACGGCTAAAACCACACGTTGACGGGGAGAACATGCTCTATGTGGATGGAGAAGAGGTGTTTTCCACAGCCCGGTTGAACATGGGTAGCGGGACCTCGGGCCTACTTGTCACCAAAGTGAAGAAAGCGATGAGGGAAGCAGCAGGGGAGACTAAACTCGCCATCATTGATGGATCCCCGGGCATTGGCTGTCCCGTCATTGCTTCTTTAAGCGGAGTTGATTTGGTTATGGTGGTGGCCGAGCCCTCTTTATCCGGTCTGAGTGACATGAAGAGGGTGATCGAGACAGCCAGGAGGTTTGGCATTACAACTGCTCTTTGTGTCAATCAATACGATGTAAACCTACCTAATACAAGGAGCATGGAGGACTATTGCCAGGCCCATGGGATTATAGTTGTGGGTCGAATACCCTTTGATTCCCAGGTAGTGAAGGCAATGAATCAAGGTCGCTCTATTGTAGAGATAGACTGCAAAGCAGGAGAAGCGGTTCGGGCCGTTTATGAAAAAACGATAGATGTTCTTATGCGCCAAATAAACTAGGGGGGAAAGAGATGAAAATTGCGGTGGCAAGCGACAAGGATAGGGTAACAGAACACTTTGGTCATTGCGAGTGCTTTGTGATCTTTGAGACTGAGAAAAATACGATCGTACGCAGTGAGATGGTCCCCAACCCTGGGCATCGGCCTGGCTTCTTACCCCTTTATTTGCATGAACTAGGGGTAGAGACCATCATCTCGGGCGGCATTGGCGGTTCCGCTGTGGAGCTCTTCAACGGGAGGAAGATTGAAGTCATTGTGGGGGTCAAAGGGAGTCCCAGACAAGCTGTGGAGAGCTATCTTGCAGGAGAACTCAAATCTACAGGCTCTGTTTGCCATGAACATCAGCATCATGAGGAATGTGCCGAGTGATGTTTGCACAGATCGTACCCTGGATACCCTCGAAGCCCAGGGCCTTATTTTATTCTTGGTCGGATCCGAGCAAAGGGGATGGCTTGCTATTGTAGAACTTGTCATTTGCTGTAGATCTTTACAAATGGAGGGGTATCTTGTTCAAGGATCCGATTGTGGTTCGCAGGCCAAGATGTGAGGAGATCGGTTTGATTGACGCCTTTTTTGCATGGATGAACGTCAGGGTAAATTGTGGAGTATGCCATTAGCCCATGTTTAACGCAGAGACGAGTGATTTTGCGCCAACATTTAGAGGTGTCTGGCTGCCCATCGCTATCTGGAGATTCTCTTAGACAGATAGCGTTTTCATTGGTAGCTTTACGAGTCTAGCCTGGCATAAAAGGATTCCGTGTGCTCATGCAGTACTAGTTTAGGATGAGAAGAAGATGACGGGGGTTATAGGAGATATGCTCAGAAAGTCTAGGTGCCTTGTCCAGATATTTGGCTTAATATTGCTTGTCTTATTCGTAAGTGGTTGCAATCAAAAGGAGGCCGTACCTGAGACAAGCTTGATCTCAGGGAGAGTGGTCCTCGGGGACGATCAGGGCATGGGCTTGGCCGGCGTAACTCTCCTGATTGTGGACGAAGCCAGTTCCCATGTGGAAACCGATGGGGACGGGTACTTTGAGACTACGGTTCCTAATGAAGCTGTGCTTGTTCCCCGTAAGACTGGTTACCGTTTTGTTCCCGAAAAACAGATCCTCGGGGACGATGAGAAGCTGGAATTTGTGGCTTACCCCTGGTCAGAACCTGATTTCGCCAAGTGGGGAACACAGTTCTCCTTCGATAGTCACTTGGATCTCGTGGCAGCCATTGCTTTTTCCGCCGATGATCAATATATTGCCAGCGGCAGTAATGATCGGACCATCAGGATTTGGCGAAGAAGTGATGGTCAGCTCGTGAGAACCCTGTACGGTCACACTAGTGCCATCAAGGTTCTGGCCTTTTCCCCTCAGGGTGACTCTCTAGCGAGCGGGGCTCGAGATGGCAAGATCAAGCTTTGGGATTGGCAGACAGGTCTCGAGATTAAGACCTTGGAAGGCCATGCCAATATGTTGACCGATTTAGTCTGGTCCCCTGATGGCACCAAACTTGCCAGTTCTGGCTGGGATCGCACGGTACGGATTTGGGAGCGCGACACAGGAGCTGAACTGGTATCGTTTACCCATGACAACTGGGTGCGGACGGTTGCCTGGTCTTCCGATGGTAGATTTGTCTTGAGTGGCGGTGAGGATGTAAGCTTAAGGGTCTGGGACGTGGATTCAGGGGACCTTTCTGCTTCGTTTGAGATGAGGGATAAGATTGTGTCCCTATCCGCCGCTCCCAAGGGTTCTCTTGTGGCCATGGTGCTTGGAAGCGGCACCCTAAAGGTTCTTAACCTGGAAACAGGGGAAGAGCTCGTTCTTGGGCAGTACCAGGGCGAAGCTACTACCCTGAGTTGGTCCTTTGATGGTCGCTATTTGGCCGCTGGTACCGATCGACTGATCCGGGTCTGGGATAGCGAGAAGGAAGAGTGGGTGCGAAGTATTGATACAGGCGATTATATCTTTGCCCTGAATTGGGGCAGGGAATCACACGTATTAGGGAGCGGGGGATATCAGGGTGTTATTGATCTTTGGTCGGCAGATTCAGGGGAGAAGCTCCGGAGAATTGCCGGTCATACCGCCGCTGTTAAGGCTTTAGCTTGGTCGCCACAGGGAGATTATCTGGCCTCCGGCGGCGAAGATCGAATTGTCCGAATCTGGGATCTCAAGGGACGCAAGGAAGAGATGCACCTCCTCCCTGGTCATAATGGGCCCATGGAGGATCTGGCCTGGTCACCAGATGGCACCTACCTTGCCAGTGGTGGACATGATTATTTGGTGCGGGTTTGGAATGTGACTGAGGGCGATTACCTTGGTGCCTTCACGGAACGGATGAAACGGCCATTCCTAAATGAACGGGGTTTTGAGTTTGCCGTTGGCATGCATTCTGTCAGCCATGAAGACATCGTCCTTTCCTTAAGCTGGTCGCCAAACGGCAAGAAACTTGCCAGCGCCAGTTGGGATAAGACTGTGGCGATTTGGGATGTGGCGACGCAAACCCAGGTAGTGGGTATTAAAAATCCCCAAGGATGGGTTACGGCTGTTGCCTGGTCGCCCCGGAGTGATGAGGTGGCTTTTGGCGGCTATGATCAGGCTATCCATTTCTATAGCGGAATTACAGGGGACAAAGTTAAAGAACTTACGGGACATACCGATTGGGTCCAGTCCCTGTCCTGGTCTCCTGATGGAAAGCACCTAGCGAGCTCGAGTTATGATCGGACAGTCGTTATTTGGGATTTAGAAACGGATCAGATGGTCAGAACCTTGGTTGGTGATGAAAACTTAGTTACCGTCCTAGAGTGGTCCCCTTGTGGACGCTTCTTGGCCGGGGGAAGCCGGAGTGGTACAGTCCGCATTTGGGATGTAGAAACCGGGGAGATCCTCCATACCTATCCTGGGCGGATGCTAGGTCTCCAGTCCCTGGCTTGGTCACCAAAAAGCGATCAGCTCGCCATCACAGAATACAACTCCGTCATCATCCTAGGCGAACTGGATGATTGATACACTCCCGACAAAACCTTTTTTAAGCTGATGACTTCTGCAAGTTTTTCCTTGCGGGAGCTTCAGCTTTTTTACATTTCCGGATCAGAGAGGTGACATACTAAAGTACCCTTGCCGAAGTTCAAAGAGAGCTTAACCGTGGAAAGTGTGAAACGACTTGCTCTGAAGGGAATACGAGATGAAGTCTCCCATGGTGTACAGTACATCCGTACCCATATCGATGTTACCGATCCCAAGTTCACAGCCCTGAGAGCCATGTTGGAACTGCGAGAGGAATTAAAGGATATCGTGGAAATCCAAATTGTCGCCTTCCCCCAACAAGGGATGTACACCTATAAGGGTGGACGTGACCTGGTGGAAGAGGCTCTGAAAATGGGTGCCGATGTTGTGGGAGGAATTCCCCATTATGAACCCGCCCGAGAGTTTGGTGAACAGTCTGTGCGTGAGACAGTTGAGCTTGC
>JAAYOK010000039.1 GCA_012520355.1 Bacillota bacterium
CAGTATCGGGCCACAAATAGGCTCTCGCTTCCTGTGGAGGCGGTGGTGGACGCTATTTTCCCCACATCGAATGTCTTTAGTCCCACCTTTAGAATTGGGATCAATCTGGGCCTGGATCTCTTCCCCTAAGAAGCCAAGTGGAAAGAAAAGGAGTAAATGACTGCCAGCTAAGAGGATTTTCATGATATTAGTAGAAGTTACCATTATGTACAAGTGTTCACAATAACTAGGAGGTTCTTGGATGAAGTTTGTAAAGATGTCAATTGGAAAGAAACTCGCAGTCAGCTTTTTGATCCTCATCCTTTTGATGGCATTTGTCAGTAGTGTGACCACAACTGGAATGTTTGGTATTCGGACACAGTGGGAAAGGGTGGATGAGATAGAAAGCCTGGTTGCCTCCCTGACCCAAAGGGAAGCAGAGCATCTCCAGTGGGTGATGAACCTCCAGGAATACCTGATTTCCGGCGCAACTCAAGCCATCAGTTTGGAAATGGACCCTACGCAATGTAACTTGGGAAAGTGGCTCGGAAGTGATGAAATTGGGGCCTTTACGGAGTATGTCCCCTTCTTTGAGGATGAGCTCGCCAAACTCTACGGCCCGCATAATAATTTGCATGCTTCGGCCCATACCATTGGAGAACTGCTTAGGCAAGGCGATCGGGCTGGTGCAGAGGTCGTTTACTACGAGCAAACGGTTGTGAGCTTGAGCCACACCAGGGGAATTTTAGCTGAGCTTCGAAGTGCACTACAAGCGGAGGCAGAACAGCTGAACGCAGGGACAGATCAGCTCATTGGCCGCGTGATCCTGTTTTCCCTCGTCGTTTTAGGGGTAGCCGTGCTCCTTAGTGCCCTGATTGCAGCTATCGTTACTCGCAGCATTACCAAACCTTTGGGTATTTTGCAGGCAGCGGCGCAGAAAATCGGTATGGGTGACTTGGGGGTCCAATGGGAGATTCGATCCCAGGATGAAATCGGGACTCTGTCGGAATCCTTTCGCCAGATGGTGGATAATCTGCGGAGATTGATTCATGGAATCCAAGATACAAGTGAAAGTGTGAACCAGTTGTCCCAGAGCTTGTCGTCTATGGCCGTAGAAACCAGCGCTTCCATTACCGAGGTAGCGAGTACATCCAATGAGTTTTCGAGCACCTCTGCTACAATGGCAGACAATTCGGAGACCATGCGTACGAATACAGATCATGCCGTTTCTGAGTTGGAGCGAGGTTTGGACATGCTCCGGGTTGCCGTGAGAGATGTGGCAAGCGCCAGGGGCGACGTACGTAACCTCACGGAGGCTGTGGACAGTTTGGCGGAACGGTCGAAGCAAATCGGTGCTATTGTTGATTTGATTACGCAAATCAGTGACCAGACGAATCTCTTAGCATTGAATGCCGCCATTGAAGCAGCCCGAGCCGGCGAGAGTGGGCGTGGTTTTGCGGTGGTGGCCGATGAAGTACGGACCCTAGCGGAGCAATCTCGTCAAGCTTCAGGAGACATTGCTGATTTGGTACGCCAGATTCTGCAGGAAACCAATGATACCATTGAGCGGATGAATAAGGCTGATGAGAGCGTAGAAAAAGTCGATCAGCAAATTGACCTCACAGGAAACACATTTGTCGCCATTAGCAAGGTCTTTCAGGAGGTTGCAGCCCAAGTGGATACCATCGCCAAGGTGGCGGATGATGTGGGCCGGGGAAGTGAGCAAATTGCCGCAGCAACGGAGGAGCAATCTGCCATTGCCACTATTTTGGCAGGAGATTCTGAGACCTTGGCAACGTTAGCACATCGCCTGCAAGATCAAATTGCAGCATTTACTGGATTCTAGGAAAGCTAGGAGCGATATTCGTGATTGAGCGTTACACTAGGCCTGAGTTAAAGGCTATTTGGACCGAGGAAAATCGTTATCAGGCTTGGCTCGAAGTCGAGCTTCTGGCCTGCGAAGCCTGGGCGGAACTGGGCATGATCCCCCTTGAAGATGTAAAAGCGATGCGCAAAAAGGCGCGTTTTGATCTTGCTCGCATTCATGAGATTGAAGAGCAGACCCGACATGATGTGGTGGCCTTTACCCGTTCTGTGTCGGAATCCCTGGGGGAAGAACGAAAGTGGGTCCACTACGGCCTAACATCAACCGATGTAGTTGACACCGCCAACTCGTATTTGATTAAACAAGCCAATATCATTTTGCATCGGGACTTAGAGAATTTCCGGGCAGTTCTCAAGGAAAAGGCACAGGAACACAAATATACAGTGATGATGGGACGGACCCATGGTATTCATGCAGAACCTACCACCTTCGGTTTGAAGCTGGCCCTCTGGTATGAGGAGATGAACCGTCATCTTCAGCGCTTTGAGGCAGCTGCCACCAATATTGAGGTAGGTAAGATCTCAGGTGCGGTGGGGACATATGCCAATATCGATCCCTTTGTCGAACGCTATGTCTGTGAGAAGCTGGGTCTGCAAGCGGCATCCATCTCTACCCAAACCCTCCAGCGGGATCGACACGCCCATTATGTAAGCACCCTCGCCTTGATCGCGACGTCTCTTGAGAAGTTTGCCACCGAAATCCGAGCCTTACAGAAGAGCGAAGTACGGGAGGTGGAAGAATACTTTTCCCCTGGGCAGACTGGTTCGTCTGCCATGCCTCATAAACGTAATCCCATTGGTTCGGAAAATATAACAGGACTCGCCCGGGTAATGCGGGGCTATATGCTCACCGCCTACGAAAATGTTGCTTTGTGGCATGAACGGGATATATCCCACTCGTCGGCTGAACGGATCATTATTCCCGATGCCACGACACTCATAAACTATATGCTCAACCGCTTGGCCCGGATCATCAAGGAGCTCACTGTCTTTCCAGAGATGATGCAAAAGAATATGGATCATTCTTTGGGTTTGGTCTTTTCCCAACAAGTGATGTTAGCTTTGATCGATAAGGGGCTGACTAGGGAAGCTGCCTATGGAATTGTTCAGCCTCGAGCGATGGAGGCTTGGAGTAGTCAAAGTCCGTTTTTGCCGATCTTACTAGCCAGTGCGGAAGTGAGAGAGTACCTCTCGCCAGAGGAAGTTCAGGCCTGCTTTGATCCGAAGTATCATCTCAAGTACGTGGATGTCATTTTCCATCGCTTAGGAGTTTAGACATGGCAGGCAAAGCGCGATAGAAACAGGAAAAGGGTTATTGGCATCGCCAATA
>JAAYOK010000275.1 GCA_012520355.1 Bacillota bacterium
ACCTACAGCCGCGGCCACAATGGCCACGAGACCAGTACCTAGAAAGGCTCTGATCATAAAGGAGTATTGAAATGGCTCCAGTAAGAGATCAATGCTCATGGAGGGTTACCTCCCCATCTGCACCAATTTTGGGAAAATGCTTAGCAAACAAACGAACCATGTTCTCTTCCGTTAATACCTCATAAGGCTTACCTGCGGCCAAGACAGAACCATCGAGGGCTAAGACATGATCAAAGCACTCTGTGAGGCAGTTTAAATCATGGGTGGCTGCCACAATGGTCTTGCCCTGACCCCGCAAGAGGGCAAACAGATCGGCCAGTTCATGCTGGGCCTGGGCATCCAAGCCAGTGGAAGGCTCATCGAGGAGGATTAAGTCCGCCTCCTGTACAAGGGCTCGGGCCAAGAATACCCTTTGCCTTTGCCCTCCGCTCAAAGAGCCGATCTGGGTGTGCTTGTACTTTTCCATGCCAAAATAGTGAAGAGACTGTTCACTGGCGGCATAATCTGCCTTAGTGTAGCGACCCCACAGACCTTGTTTAACCAGGCGTCCTTGGAGGACCACGTCCACAACAGTAACGGGAAAGTCCCAATCCACCTCGTCCTGCTGCGGCAAGTAGGCAACCTTCTTCCGTCCTCCTTTGGGACTTTTACCCAAAAGCTCCAAGGTCCGATACTGAAAGGGTAGCAACAAACCTACTGCAGTCTTCAGCAAGGTCGACTTACCCCCTCCATTAGGACCAATGATGGCCGCGAGGGTCCCCTTTCTCACTTGCCAAGACACATCCTTCAGGACAAGATTGTCCTGATATCCCCCAGTGAGATTCTCGATATTTAGAGCGAACTCTGTCCGATGGGTCTGAGACATTATTTTAGCGCCTCCAGTAAAGTACGAGTATTACACTTCATCATCTCCACATAGGTGGAGATTTCTTCGTTAAGGCTATCGCTATACAGAATAAAAAGGTCACCATGGACTTCATCCACCAAGGCCTGCAAATAACGGGTACCACTAGCAAGCTGAGGTTCAGCAAACACGGAGCGGTTCCTCATCCCCTGAAGCAGATCAACCAAGCGAGCTAAGTCCCTAGGTGAAGGTTCCGCATCGGGGTTGGCGACCAGAAACTCCGCCACCTCAAAACCATATTCCTCTGCCAGATAACTAAAGGCATTATGATAGGTGACGATGACGCGGTTTTCCCTGGGAATCCCACTGAGCTCCTGGGTCATCCAGGCATGGAGCTCCACGAGCTCTTCGCTATAGACCCTGGCGCGGCTTTCAAAATAGACAGCTTTCTCTGGTGCCAGTCCAACTAAGGCTTCCGTTATCTGCTCGACATAGGAGATGGCATTGGGTACACTCAACCAGAAGTGTGGATCGCCAGCATGATGATGGGAGTGACCATGGTCGTATTCAGGCACGATGACCTCGAGTCCCTGCGAAGCTATGACCAAAGGGGTATCGGGCCTGGCTACGTTCTGGACTAAAGCAAACAGCCAGTCATCAAAACCTCCGCCATTGGCTACGATTAGGTCCCCTTGGGCGACCAGCCGTGCATCCTTTGGTGTAGGTTCCCAGGTATGTGGATCGGCGCCCCGAGGAATCAGAGAACTAACTTGCACCTGTTCCCCCCCGACTTGTTCCACAAAATCCTCCAAGATGGGAAAAGTTGTTACCACCCTGATCGCCTGTCCAGATGCGGGACTGGCCAAGAATACACAGCCCACCAAAATCAAGGCAAAGATAGCCCTTCTCATATGAATCTACCTCCTTCTTCCTTTGCTCAGTCCCCTATGTGCCTTAGGAACCGTAAAAATTAAAACAGCGAGTGCCGCCATGGTACCCAAACGGCCACCAACACCGACGAGAACATCTTGCCCATAAAAGACCAAGAGGGCACAGATACCACTCACCAAAAGTGTTTCCCAGAGCTTTTCCAGCCGCTGTGAACTGGACATTGTAACATAAGAGACTGCGGTACAAATCAGTGCCAAGATATACCCATCATAAAATAGCCTGGGTAACACTAGAGCTGCAACTAATGTTAACCAGGCAGAGACCGCCACCACAGACAACTTGGTCTTTTGCCGCAATATGTGACCTGTAAAACCCCATAATAAGCCAAGCCCAAGGGCTAAGAGAATCGACACTAGAGGCCACCTCCTAGTGTAAGAAGTACAACTAAGACTGCTGTGGCCGCTATCGTTCCGAGCCTACCTCCGACCCCGTTCCACGCTTGGTTGATCATTTCCCAAAGAACGCCTCCCAAGAAGCCTGCCACGATTAAGAGACCCAGGCTGGGAAAACGGGCAACCGATGACATACCAATAAACGCTCCCAAGTATACTGTGAGTTGATGGTCTTCCTTGAGGAAGGCCGTACTCCCCAGGCCCACCAGCGCTGATGCGACTAAGGGACCTAGTGTAAGGTAATTGGCCAAGACAAAGGTGAACAGGGCCCCTCCCGCTGTGAGCAAAGCCGTTGGAAGAACCTTGCCCCAGGAAATCTAGGAGAGACTAACTCCAACCCTGCCACTATCAAAGGCAAAATGATCACAGCATGTTGGCATAACATCGCAACTCACCCCAATTTTGCACTAGAGCCACAGAGGACCACGCCTTCTGCGCTCAACGTGTAAGGCCCCACGGAAGGAAGGATCAGACAGGATTGACCCGCAACCAAGTGGGTTACCCCTCCCTCCCAGGCGATTTCCGCCTGTCCCTGGAGATTTGTGAGAATCTGAAAGCCCAAATGCGATTTCACCTCATGCCCCTGGGGTTTCTCGAAAACCTCCATCTGAAAGTAATCTGCACAGCGGGAGAACTGATACTCCAGATCCAAGGCATCGGGTGAAAAATCAATGACCTCCAGGGCTTCGTTCACATGGAGTTCCCGTGCCTGGCCCGTAGCGTCCAGACGATCCCAGTCATAAACCCGGTAGGTGGTGTCGGAGTTTTGCTGTAACTCAGCAACGACAACTCCGGCACCTAAGGCATGAACCAAACCAGCAGAAATGGGGTACAGTTCCCCAGCCTTGACAGGTACTCGATTCAAGCAAGAAAGAATCGCCTCTCCCCCCTCGGCCACCGCCTGGGAAAACTCTTCCTTGGTGACCCCTGGGCGTAAACCCCAGACGATCCAGGCCCCTGGATCGCTATGCACAATATACCACATCTCGGTTTTACCCCAGCGTTCACCTGTATACTTCCTAACATAGTCATCCCCAGGATGGACCTGGACAGAAAGATCCTGCTGGGCATCGATGACTTTAAAGAGAAGGGGAAAGCCAGGGGCGATGTCCTGCAAAGTCTTGCCAGCTAAAGGCCCATTGGCCACGACGTTGGTGCCGTTCTGGTGCGCCGCCACATCCCAACTTTCGCCAATGAGGCCAGGGGGCAACTCCCGCCCAAACAAGTCCGATAATCTACGTCCACCCCAGATCGTCTCCTTATAAATCGGGTGAAAGGTCAAAGGGTAGAGAGACTTTTCCATCCGATGCACCCCTATTCTAACCTTTGTTTGAGTTCTTTTCCTTTGGCTTCGTAACCTGGTTTCCCCAAAAGGGCAAACATATTGGCTTTGTAAGCCTCGACACCAGGCTGGTCAAAGGGATTGACCCCAAGGAGGTATCCGCTGATGGCACAGGCCTTTTCAAAAAAGTACACTAAAGCGCCAAAATAAAAAGGACTCATGCTGGGTATTTCTAGGACAAGGTTAGGAACCCCTCCATCAGTATGAGCTAGAATGGTCCCCTGAAACGCTTTATGGTTAACAGAGCTCAATGATCTTCCAGCCAAGTAATTGAGTCCATCGCCATCATCCTCGCTCTTGGGGATGGCCAACTCCTGTTGCATCTGGTTGACCCACAACGTGGTGGCAAAAATATTACGTGTGCCGTCCTGAATCCATTGTCCCATGGAATGCAAGTCGGAAGTGAAGTTGACGCTAGCTGGAAAGATCCCCTTCTGATCCTTCCCTTCGCTCTCACCATAGAGCTGTTTCCACCATTCACTAAAATACTGGAGCGATGGTTCGTAATTCATGAGCACTTCAATGACTTTCCCTTTACGGTACAGAATGTTCCTTAAGGCCGCATATTGATAGGCTACATTGGCTTTAAGGCTCGGATCTTGGTACCATCCTAAAGCTGCTTGGGCGCCTTGGAGAACCTCATCGATGTCAATTCCGGCCACCGCCATGGGTAAGAGTCCTACTGCCGTCAACACGGAAAAACGTCCCCCCACATTACTGGGGATCGCAAACGTAGCATACCCCTCAACTTCGGCCATGGAACGCAAAGCACCCTTCTTGGGGTCTGTTGTGGCATAGATCCGCTTCCGGGCCCCCTCGACACCATATTTCTCTTCCAGGAGATTCTTGAAGACCCGAAAAGCTATGGCCGGTTCTGTGGTTGTACCCGACTTCGAAATAACATTGACGGAAAAATCTACATCCTCCACGAGCTCCAACAGATCTTGCAGATACTTATCACTAATGGCATGTCCCACAAAGAACACTCGAGGCGTTTTGCGCTTCTTGGAGCCAAGCATGTTGTAAAACGAATGGGTAAGCATCTCAATGGCTGCCCTTGCCCCAAGATAGGAACCGCCAATCCCCACTACGATCAGGACATCGGAATGTTCCCGAATCGTTTCTGCTGCTTCCTTGATGGCCGCTACTTCTGCCCGATCGTAGTTTGTCGGTAGATCCAGCCAACCCAGAAAGTCGTTGCCGGCACCCAAACCTTTGTGAAGCTGGTCGTGGGCAAGCCGAATGGCTGGTTGCAGTAGCTCTATCTCTGCGCCTGCCACAAAAGGTGTGGCATACTTAACGTTCAAATTCAACGGATTCATTGCGAAATCATCTCCTAAATCTAAGACTCCATTACTTTTATTAGAATACGACAGGAGGCCCCCGTTACCTTCCCTCCCAATCCCCTTTGTGGTACACTTGAAGCGAGGTGATCATGTGGAAAAACGTATTGCAATTATCGGCGCCATGGATGAAGAGGTTGAAGGTCTCAGCCAAACCTTAACTCCCTTACCCAAGCCTGCATCCCCACTCTTGGATCTGCCCATGTTTCACGGTACCATTAGCGGTCAAGACGTTGTGGTGCTGCGCTGTGGTATCGGAAAAGTGAATGCAGCCCTGGCAACCCAATATGCCATCGACCATTTTCAGCCGAGCTACATTGTGAACAGCGGTATTGCCGGAGGCATCAGCGAAGCTGTGCAAATTGGCGATCTGGTCCTGGGTACAAGCTCCCTCCAACACGACTTTGATGCACGTGAGTTTGGCTATGCCCGAGGAGTCGTTCCTAGGCTTGCCAACAGCACATTTCAAGCCGATCCACATCTTCTTAAGCTTGCTTGGCAAGCTGCCGAACGTGATGTGGAGACCAAGCGTCTGCACCAGGGCCTCATTGTATCGGGCGATCAGTTCATCAGTTCCCAAAAACAGAAAGAAGAGATTCGGGACTTTTTTCCCCAGGCACTCTGTGCTGAAATGGAAG
>JAAYOK010000276.1 GCA_012520355.1 Bacillota bacterium
ATGGTAAAATGTGAGTAAGGTATTTCTTGCCTGACCCGTTGGTTGTTGTTTTTACGTGATCACACGACCGATGAGCTGAAGGAGGAGGTTTTAATGCGTGATCCAAACATTCACCACGCTTACGAAGACCTGGCCAAACTAGCAGCAGATAAGGCTGTCAAGAGACAGTACGAGCTGCGGGAAAAGGCAGAAAGAGACTTCCGGAATACTGTACGCACAGCACGTGAGGAAGGATGGCAGGAAGGACGACAGGAAGGACGACAGGAAGGACAACAAGAAGGAGCCCAGCAAGAGAAGCTGCGTTTGGCCAAAGAGTTGTTGGCAGAAGGCTTAGACGAGGAGCTGGTCACCAAGGTAACTGGTTTAAACAAGTCAGAGTTGGCTCGGCTGGAGGGTGACAGTTGATGAAAAAGAGGAGAAGGGCTTGGTCAAGCAAGGCCCCTCTCCTCTTTCGAAAACTGTGCTTTAGGAGAAAAGACAGTGGAGAAAGTCGTCTCTGGTGATGCCAATAAAATAGTCTTCGAACTCCACAGTCTCTAAGAGTTCAGCAATAACGTTTTCTCGGTAGTCATGTCCGTTTAGGAGTTTGGCGAACTGGTGGACGTTGTTTCTACCGAAGAAGTCTCCGAAGATGTTCATATCCTGGATCACACCATCGGTAACATTGAACTTCAACTCCAGTTTCCCGCCGGCAAAACGCTCCTCTTTTTCCACATCTGATTCAGGGGAAGCCCCGTAGTTCCAATCCCAGAGGTTATAACGGCGGTCTTTGAGGTCTCGAATGATGGCCCAATCTTCTTCGGTGAGCACGTCCTCTTTTTTGGCACTATCGGGAATGAGAAAGCGCCAGAGTGTTTCTTTGAACTCTTCGATGGTAACTGGCTTGGGGAGATGGGGGAGAATATTGGTCACGCGACTACGCACCGATTTTACTCCCTTGGATTGAATCTTGTCGGCCTTGACGTTGAGAGCTTCTTGTACGACGGATAAATCCGAATTAAACATTATTGTACCGTGGTGCAAGAGGCGATTTTTCGACCAATACTGGGCATTACCAGAAAACTTTTGGCCATTGATTGTGATATCATTGCGTCCTGTAAACTCGGCCTTGACCCCTAAGTAAGCAAGGGCATCAATGACTGGTTTTGTGAAGTACTCAAAATTGCTGACGACACTCTTTTGGGCATCCACGATAAAGGTAAAGTTGAGATTGCCAAAATCATGGTAAACTGCACCTCCACCGGATAGTCGGCGTACCACGTGGATTCCATGTTCTTTGATATAAGGTGCATTTACTTCTGCAATCGTGTTCTGATTGCGACCCACAATGACTGCAGGTTCATTTTGCCATAAGATGGCATAGTCTTGACTCGGGTCTAGGTAGTTGATGGCATATTCCTCTACCGCTAAGTTGATCCGTGGGTCTGTATTTTCGTTAACTACTTTAATCAAAATGACACCTCTTTTCTGTTGCTTGTGGCTAAATTCTATGCTAAATGGGTAGAGGTGTCAATGGATCCAGATTCTTGCTTGGTGGCCAAAACTCGCGTTCCACCATGATTTGCCGAGGTAGAAGGAGTTTCTTGTGAGCTTGTCTAAGAACTGTGGTTAGTAATGGTCATGAGGGAGGTACCTATGAGAAAAGTACTGATCGTTGTTGATATGCAAAATGACTTTGTCGCGGAGGATGGTGTTTTGAGTTCCCAAGCTGCCCGAGCCATCGTACCTTTCGTCAAGGAGCGGGTCCGAAAGGCCCTGGAGGCTGGAGAGGACGTTGTCTTCACCTTGGATACACATCTGGAGGATGATCTAGAGTTTGATAAGTTTGCACCCCATTGTATCAAAGGGAGTTGGGGTCATGAGCTGATTCATGAACTTGGAGAGCTTTTACGTCCAGATATCATGGGCCAGGTGCACTTTGTGGAGAAGAATCGGTATAGTGCCTTTTTCCAAACGGATCTAGAAGACTATTTGGGCCTAGGTCTAGAAGCGAACCGCCAGCGGGTGGATGAAGTTGAACTTGTGGGGGTGTGCACGAACATCTGTGTTTACTTCACCGGGGAGGAACTGGCCAATCGAGATGTAAAAACGAGCGTGTCTGAACAAGGAGTGGCAAGTTTTGACCTTGAGGCCCACCACTTTGCTCTAGCCCAGATGAAATCGGTCTTAGGTATAGAAATCCTTTAGACCGGTAGCAAGGGAATCCCTCCGACTTGTCTGTTGATGGAGGGGTTTTCTTCTTTTTGTGGAAATTATCTAGGTAGATTTGATGACAAAGGGGCGGACGTAATGAACATGACATATCTGCTCTTTGGGACCCTTGTGGGAATTGTATTGGGCATCAATATCGCAGTCTTGTATCGCCGCTTCTTTGGCAACAAGGCTCGGACCGAGACAAAACTTCGGGCCGAGATCCGTGAATTGGAGAAACGACTACGGCAAAAAGACGAATATATTGCCCAAGCGATC
>JAAYOK010000277.1 GCA_012520355.1 Bacillota bacterium
AAAAGAACCCCGAACAGGTCTGACCCTCCTTGGAGGTTCTTAGCTGGCGTTTTGTATGGTGGGCGTTTTCCCGGGGGCCATAGGTACGAGCTCATTAAAGGATCTGAACGACGCGAAATGGAGTTGATCCCGGAGGAAGCCTTTAGGGAGGCTATGGCCAACGCCCTCGTCCACAGGACCTGGGATGTAAGCCCCCATATTTTGGTTGGTTTTCATCAAGAGAAGATAGAAATACGCTCCCCAGGTGGACTCATGGCGGGCCTTTCTGGGGATGAATTTTTGAACGGGCAAATTTCAATGCTAAGAAACCCAATCATCGGAAATGTCTTTTTTAGACTCAAATATATCGAGATGTTTGCTACAGTGTAGATCAACGCTTTGTTTTACCAGACTAAAAGCAGTCTAATTTCCTTTGAATATGGGGCCAAAACAGCACTTTTAGACCAGCGCGGCCCATTGGAGCCAATTAAAGTGCACTTTTACACCCACTTCTTGATGAGCCTGTTAATTAAAGGCCCGCTTTTGGCGGGCCCAGATGCTTCCTAAACTAGAATTCGCTGCTGGTGTGCAGTTCTCCTGTGTCCTGTTCCGTGGCGTCTAGGCTGGCCATCATAAGCCAATGCGCCACTTCGTCCAAGATATCTCCATCGGGAATAACAATCACAAAAGAAGTGAAGCAGTCGTTTAGGACAATTCGGGTAGTAGAGCCGGGGCCGTCTGGTCTGTAGACTTCAATTTCCCCTGTGTCCTCTATGTGAATTTCGTGAATCATTCTTGCTGTTCCCCTTTCTGAGGATTATCCGAAGGCCAGATTGTTAGTCGCCGCCAACACTACTTCACTGTCAATGGCCTTCTTTTGAAGCTGTGCACCCAGTAAAAGGGCATTGGTCATTACGGAGTTGATGATTCTAGGCACTCCATTGGAATAGCCAGATATTGCATGGATCGCCGGTTCTTCAATGATGGAAGGAGCTCCGCCTGCTGCCTCAATACGAGTGTATACGTAGTCTGTGGTTTCTTCTTTGGTTAATCCTTCGCAGTTGTAATGGACGACCACTCGCTGCGCTAAGGCCTCGTGTACGGGTTTTGCCAGAATGTTATTGACATGGGGTAAACCCACAAGGACTAGGGCAAAGTAATCTGAGGAGTCGTAGTCCTGATTTGTGAGCATCTTGAGATCACGAAGAATCCTCGTATCGAGGTACTGGCACTCATCTACGGCGATCATAATAGTCTTCTTCTTCTCCTTAAGGAGATAGCGAACCCGTTCTTGAATGGCTTTGAACATATCTGCCTTACGTGAGAGCGGTTCTAGACCAAGCTCCAGGCAGAGCTGGCGGTAGAACTCATTTATGCTAACGGTCGAAAGGCAGATGTAGCTCAGCTCAGCTATGTTCGGATTGAGAGTATCTGCAAAACAGCGCAAAGCATAGGTCTTGCCCATGCCAGGGGCTGCGGTAAAAACGCCCACACCCCTGGTCTTTTGTAGATAGTTCAACCTATCCATCATGTTTTTATGATCTTTCGAGTTAAATGCATGTTTAACCGCTAACGATTTGTCAAAGGGGTTTAAGGTAAGTCCGTAAAAGCTTCTAAACATCGCCTCCTCCTCCCATCGAGTAATCGATAGCTGGAGGGTTGTTCCTCTTGGTTCTCGAGTTCTCCACCTTATTGGTGACTCGTATGGAGTAGTGCTGGCCCTCTCGGATGATGTAAGCGTTTTTCATGTCGTCAGGTAGGAAGCGGACCTCAACCTTAATGCCGATAAACTGCAGGGGCACGTCGTAGGAGACGGAATCTATGGAAATGGTGGAGTCATTTCTCACTTTACGGTGCACTCGATTCATGAAGCACTCATCCAACCATTCCTGGCTCTTGGCCGGACGTATGCGGTCTAGGTGCCTTGTATAGCG